>CATZIR010000010.1 GCA_958420145.1 uncultured Eubacteriales bacterium
TTTGGTTCAAAATCAAATTTTGGTTTTTCGCCATAAACACTGATTACTTTGTTGTTCTCTTTTTCACCAGCAAGAAGGTCTGCATCTGGAATATTTGGAAGACCAGCAATAAACATAAAGTTTTCTTCTTGCAATTTTTTTAGTTTTTCGTCGTTAGATGCAATCTCGTCACCTAGTTTTTTCATATCACTAATAATCAAACTAGCATCTAATCCTTGTTTTTTTAGTTTAGCAACTTCACCACTAGCCAAATTTCTTCTAGCCTTTAGTTCGTTAGTGAATTGTTCAAGTTGTTTTTCTTCTTTATCTTTTTTTAGAAACTCGTCAAAGTTAATTTTGTAGCCCTTTCTTGCGAGCAATTCTTCAATAACTTTTGGTTCTTTTCTAATTCTATTAATGTCTAACATATAGTCCACTTCCTTTTGTTAATTAGTTATATTATATTTTTACCAATTTTTTTTGTCAAACAAATTGTTAAAACATATCTAAGAAGTTTGATTTTATTAGGTGTTGCAAAAGTTAGTCAAAAAAGATTTGGTGTGCTGACTTTTTGGTTGTATTATAAAAGTATGGACAATAATTTTTTAATTAGAAGTGAATGGACAAAAGAAAATTTAGTGGAACTTGAAAGTTATCTTAAAACTTTAAGCAAGGGCGAAGAAAAAGCAAAGTGGGAACAACGAATTGTTAACACATCGTTAAAGTGCCTAGCAATAGACAGCAAAAAAGTTAACCAAATTATAAAGCAGATATACAAGGGCAACTATCTTAGTTTTATCGAACTATTCCCTTTTACCTACTATACCGAAACGATTATTTTAGGCTCACTAATTTGCAAAATAAAAGACTTTAACCTATTCAAACAAAAACTTGATAAGTTTGCTAGTATGGTTGATAACTGGGGCAGTTGCGACACACTAAAATTTGAAGTTGACAGTAGCAACGAAAAGGACTTTTTTGCTCTTGCAAAAAAATATGTAATTTCCCCTAAACCATTTGTTAGAAGAGTTGGCATTAGAATACTATTCAAGTTTGTTAGTAGCGAGAATTATTTGCCTAGCATTTATGAAATATTAAATAGTTTTGAAAACGAAAAAGAATACTATGTTAATATGGCTTTAGCGTGGCTGGTATGCGAACTATTTATCAAGCAAAGAGAAAAAACTGTTGAATTTTTGCAGTCGCATAAACTAAATAAATTTGTTGTCAACAAGGCAATTAGCAAATGCCATGATAGTTTTAGGGTAAGCATTGAAGATAAGATATGGCTAAAAAGTTTGAAAGTTAGTTAAAATTTACAATAAAAAATGAAATAAAAAAATCGAGAAAAAATCTCGGTTTTTTTGTTATGAATTTTTTACTTTTTTTGAAGCAAAATTTTATAAGATATACTATTAAACTAGGCAGATTTTTTTAGTAAAAAAATATACTAAAAAATTAATAATAGTTTATAATAAAGCATACAAAATATTTAACAATTTTTTAGCAAAAACAAATGTGGTATTAAAAGTGATTTAGTTTTACGAAAACAAAAAATGTTTACAAAACTCCTACATTTTATAAACATTTTTAGATATTAAAATTTTAATTAATTGAGTAATTTATTTCAAAATTATCAAAATTTTCAGTGTTTTTTTGCATTTTTTCTTGATTTTTAATGATTTTTTCTAAAATAATCAAGTTATTAATATTTTTTAGTTCCGAAATATTTTCGTTTTTAAATAACTTTTTGATGCAATTTATTTTTCTATCTGCTTGCTTTTCTACGATGATAAAATCACCATCTAGTTTTGGGCAATTATTGTTGTCTTGATTGTTTATTGTTCTCTCGATTTTTTCTATTTGTTTAACCGAAATTTTACTATCAAATTTTTTGATGCGTTCTATCATTTCTTTTGTTGCTAAAATTGTTACATTAACTTTGTATATTTGACTTTCGCTTTTACTACTAAATGATAGTAGGTTTCTAGTTTCTATAATGTAAGGTTCAAGTTCCTTGCCATATACTTTATTAATTTCGCTAGCAACCATTTGAGCGTATTCTAAACTGTTAATATTTTTGCTACTAATTAGTCCAGCGAAATTTGAAATTTCTTTTGCTAGTTTGTTTTGATTTTTTTCTATTTCTTCTTGCCTTCTTTGAAGTCTCCAAATGTTAGTGGAAAGTCCTTTTGATTTTTCTTGAAATTTTTTAAGTAGTATCTTACTTGCTCTGCTCTTTTTATGTATTTGTTTATCATTTTGTAGAATCATTGCTACAATCATTTTTTCGTTATATTTTTCTAGTTTAATAATTTTTGTTTGAAATTCTTTTCTCAAACTTATACACTTTAATTCTTTGTCATGAAGGTCTTGAGTAAGTTTTTCTAAATCGCAAAATTTAGTAATTTTTGTTTGTAACATCTTGGTATTTAGTTCCATCTTTCTGCTCCTTAATTTATACATTATAATTATATCATATTGTACCTAGAATGAAAAATATTCAACATAAGTTTTTTTATGATTTTTAGAAGAAAAAATTTACAATTTTCGCAAAACAAAAACTGTAAATTTTTTTAATTATTATTAATCTTTTTTATTCTATTTTACTTCTACACAAGAAAGTAACTCTCGCTCAATTTTATTAAAATTTTCAATATTTTTAGAGAAAATTTCAAAAATTACTGCATTTTTTTCGATTTTTTCATTATTTTTGTATTTAGTAACAACTCCAACAAAATTTTCTTTTGAATATTCTGTGCCATTTTTTTGGCAGATATCTGCAACTAATTGACCTAGTTTTTTTGTGTCTATATATTTTAGTTTCCCACCACTGTTTGACCTAACCACAAAACTTGGTTTTGGCAAATTTTGACTAAACAAATCAAGTGACCCACCTTGCATAGAAACCATTGTTTTAAATTTCTCTAAAGCCTGCCTGCTATCCAGCACTTTTTTAACAAGTCTTTTTGCAACAAAAAGTGGAATGTTTGTATACATACTAACACACTTGCTAGCAAGTCTTATACATTCTCGTCTTAGTTTGCCCTGCTTACCACTAAGCACTTCGACTGCCTCAAGTGACTCCAATCTAGGACCAATATTGTCGCCTAGTGGTTCGTTCATTTCGCCATAGACAACATCAATTTTTTTACCAGCCAACTTTCCTATTTTTATCATTTTGCTAGCAAGTTTTTTTGCCATACTCTTAGTAGGCATAAACGCACCTTGACCATATTTTACATCAAGCAAAATCATATCTGTGTTTGTGGCAAGTTTTTTACTCATAATGCTAGACGCAATAAGTGGAATGTTGTCAACAAGGCCGGTTCTGTCTCTTAGAGCATAAATTTTCTTATCGGCTGGGGCTAGTTCTTTTGTTGATGTGACAATGCATGCTCCATTTGTCTTTACCAGTTCTATTGCTTTTTCAACTTCTATATCTGTTTTATAGCCACTAAAACACTCCAACTTATCACATGTTCCACCAGTAAAGCCTAATGCTCTACCGCTCATTTTGAACATTTTAACGCCAAGACAAGCACAAATAGGTGCAATCACGAGTGTAGTCGTGTCGCTCACTCCACCTGTCGAATGCTTGTCGATAGTAGTGCCTAATGAGCCTAGATTAAGCACTTCTCCACTATTTTTCATTGCGTCGGTTAAGTAAAATAGGTCTTCGTCACAAATATCATACTCGTATATCGCCTTGATTAATGGCAAAATTTGCTCATCTGTGATTTTTTCATTGCAATAACTAGAAATTATGCTATCAATAATTTCTTTGCCTAACTTTTGTTTGTTTTTAATTTTTTCAACTGCTAATGTAATCATAATAAAATTATATAATTTTTATTCCCAAAATAAAAATAAAAAATAGCCACATAAGTGACTATCTTTTTTCGTTTAGACTATTGAATGTCGTTAAGATAATTTTTGATATTCTTTTCTGCCTTCTTTACATGTGAACTAAATACGAGAGTTGTTACAATGTCGCATACACCGTCAACAATCAACGAAATTCCACAATAAATCATAACAAAATCGAATGTGCCGAACATAACAGAAATTCCTAGTCCCACAAGTAAAATGCTCATAACAAATAGTGTCCAAGAGCCTTTCACCTTCATTTTTGCGCAATCAACACCCATTTGTAAGTCTACTAAGCCATTCACAACTATGAATGTTCCAAAAATAATTGTAATCAAGTTTTGAGTCATATCTTGTTTTACCAAGCATAGCACGCCAACAACAATTAGTAGTATGCTGACAATAAGCATATATGAGCCAAAAATTGAACCTGAAAACAAGTGTCTAATCATTAGGAATGTGCCTAAGAACACAAAAATTCCACCTGCGACATAGCAAATTATGTTGCCTGAATTTTCTGGGAACACTATAAACAAAACCCAATAACGATTGCAAGCAATGCTGTTACTAATGTCTCCCATTTTATCTTTCTAAAAAAACTTTTTAATGAATCCATATTTGTCCTCCTACTAAATTATAAACAAAATCATTTTTTAATCAAGCATTTAGTGAATATTAAACAAAATTTACATAAAAAAACATCTCACTAGGAGATGTTTTCGTTTTTATTGTTTTACTGCAAAAATACTTGCTACAAAACCTAGTAGTGCTGATACGCCAGATAGAATTAAACCTAACCAGTATGCGTAACTTCCTGCACTAATTAGTGAGCCTAGAGATGATGATTGACATTTTGATGGAACAACAATCATATTAACGATTGTCATAACCAAAACTGCAAGTGCCATAAAGACCATACAGAAACCAATTAGTTTCATAACTCGTCTGCTCTTAATTATTCCAGCGTCGCCAAGCATTTTTACTATTGCTAGTAGTGCCATAAGAGAAGCAAAGATAACTAAAAGTAGTATGCAAGTAGCCATTCCAGCATCGCTATCAAAATTTAATAGGTCGTAGCCAGAAATTGTTGATGATGTTGTTCCAAGAACTGAAGATACTTCGCCCTTGATATAAGGCATTGCAAGTAGTCCAAACATTGCTCCTGAAAATAGTAGCACCAACAAATCTAGTCCAAAATTTTTCATACTCTTTTTTGAAGATTTTTTTGCCATAACTTTCCTCCTACGTACATAATATCAAATCTACAAAAATATGTCAAAGATAAAATGCTATTTGCACAAAGTATCGCATTCAACTTCGCTATTAGTCCATTGCTCGTAGAGTCTTTCTTTGTTACAATTTTCATACATTTTGTGTAGCGAATAGCAAGATATTTTGTTTGAATTTTTAATATCAAACAATCTGCATAATTTTAACGTGTCGGCTAGTGCGATTGATCTATTATTCAATTCAATTTTTTCACAGTTAAGCGTTTAAAAATCAATCAAATTTGGTTTTACTCTCCATTTTAGTGAGTCATTCTTTTGCTTTGCATCTACGGCAAGAAGCACCAAATTGCTTACTTTAATTTCATTCCCTTTCGTAAAATTATTAAAAATTATAAATACATTGTTCATATGAAGTTTGAATTCATCTAAATTTTTAACTTTTTTATCTAATATTTTCATACCCTATCTCCTAATAATATTTTATCACATAAGATTGCGGCTGTCAATGTAGAAATTTATTGATATTTCTTTACAAACTAATTAATAATGTTTATACTATCTTGTGTTGGGAAATTTTCGTAACAGATAATGAAAAATATAATAAATGGGCAAAAATTTTTTGAGTGACATCTCTGTCTGTTAAAAAGTCGATAATGCTTATATAAATTGCAAAAATTATATTTGGAAGGGTGTCACTCTAAATATGATCAATGTACTAAACAATTTTTCATTATCATTCATTCCTTAATATGGAAGGGTGTCAGAGTGGTCGAATGTGCTCGCTTGGAAAGCGGGTGTGCGAGTAGCACCGCAGGTTCAAATCCTGTCCCTTCCGCCAATATTTACCCAACTACAAAGTTTAATAGTTGGGCTTTTTTATGTGACTTAATGAAGATAGTTTTTGACGAATGCGTTAAAATGGTGTATACTCAAAGAGTTAAAAGGATTAATATATGGCAAATAACATTATTGAAATTAAAAATTTATACAAAAGCTTTGGCGAAATTCACGCTGTTAATAATCTATCATTCAATGTAAAAAGTGGCGAACTTTTTGCTTTTTTGGGCGTTAATGGTGCTGGCAAAAGCACAACGATTTCTATGATTTGTGGAACACTCGCTAAAGACAGTGGCGAAATTATAATTGATGGCAAAAACATCGACACAGATATGGAAAAAATCACAGCCGAAATTGGCGTCGTTTTTCAAAACTCTGTGTTAGACAATATGCTAACTGTTAAAGAAAATCTAATTTCTAGGGCAAGTCTATACGGAATTTATGGAGAAAATGCAAACAAAAAAATATTAAAACTAGCTAAACTGCTTGATTTTGAGCCATTACTCAATAGAACTTTGGGCAAACTTTCTGGTGGACAAAAAAGGCGTATTGATGTTGCTCGAGCGCTAATTCATGACCCTAAACTACTCATCTTAGACGAGCCTACCACTGGCCTTGACCCACAAACAAGAAAAACATTGTGGCAAGTTATAAATTCATATCGAAAAGAACAAGGAATGACTGTGTTTTTAACCACTCACTATATGGAAGAAGCGACTGACGCAGACTATGTTGTAATTCTCGATAGTGGCGTAATTACCGCCGAAGGCACACCTTTACAACTAAAAAATAAATACACTGGCGACTACATCACAATATATGGTCAAACCGAGGATAAAGTAAAGGAACTTAACTTGCCATACAAAAAAATTAACGACGCCTTTAGAGTGGAAGTTAAAGACACATTAGAAGCAAAAAATCTTATTATGAACCACAGCGACATTTTCACCGACTTTGAAATTATCAAAGGCAAAATGGACGATGTTTTCTTGGCTGTTACCGGCAAAAAACTTATAGGAGATAACTAAAAATGCAAACATTTTTTATAATGACAAAGCGAAACATAAAACTCTTTTTTAAGGACAAAGGAATGTTTTTTGCGTCTTTGATTACTCCAATTATATTACTTGTCTTGTTCGTAACCTTTTTGGCTAACATATACAAAGAAAATTTTGTTAGCAATATTCCACAAGGAATTGATTTGCCTAGCAAAATAATTAATGGCGTTGTGAATGGGCAGTTGTCTGCTTCCCTACTCGCCGTGTGTGGCATAACTGTTGCCTTTTGTGCAAATATGCTAATGGTAACAGATAAAGTTAATGGCACAAGAAAAGATTTTAGCATTACACCTGCAAAAAAATCATCAATCTCTATGTCTTACTATGTTGCCACTCTAATCACCACTCTAATTATTTGCCTAATTAGTATGGGTGCTTGCTTTATCTATATTGGTGCTACTGGCTGGTTTTTATCATTCACTGATGTTTTACTTATTATTGGCGACATATTTTTAATCTCTATGCTTGGCACTGCACTGTCATCTATCATAAATATATTTTTAACATCGCAAGGTCAAATATCTGCTGTTGGAACTGTCGTGAGTGCTGGCTACGGCTTTATTTGTGGAGCATATATGCCAATATCACAATTTTCGGTTGTATTGCAAAACATTTTAGCGTTTTTGCCTGGAACTTATGGAACATCGCTTATTAAAAATCATTTCCTAAACGGCACTTTTAGAGAGATGGCAAAATACGGCTTTTCTAGTGACGCAATCGAAAGTATAAAATCTGGTTTGGACTGCAATGTAAAATTTTTTGGCAACACAGTAAGCATTGGCACGATGTATGCCATAATGATTGGTTCTATCGCACTTCTAATTGGAGCATATATTTTGATAAATGTATTAAAAGCAAGAAAACACACAACGCACAAAAATATAAAATTGGAAAATAAAAAGTAAAAATGCACAAAAAAACACTTAAAAATCAACTTTTTAGGTGTTTTTTTATAATATTTCTTAGTTTTTTTACTTTATTAAAACTGAAAACTCTATTTTTTGAGTTTCGTTTATACCTAGGTTGTTAAGGCTAAAACCAGTTGCTGGATTGTATGTTGGTTGCTGTGTGCCATCTATTTTTACACTACCTTCTATAAACTCTGTGCCGTCTGGAATTGGGTCCGTAAACACAAGGTCGGTATTTTCAAATGGGCCACTATTTGTTATTTCAACAGTGTAAACCAAAGTGTCCCCAGACTTGACTGCACTAGCACTTGCCGTTTTTAATAATGCCACTCCATTATTCAAAATATCAACGTTAATTTCATTAGAGTTTATGTTAAAATTTTGACCATCAATCGTGACAGAAATTGTCGACTTGTTTGTGAAAGCATCAGTTTCGGGATACTCAATTACTTTCAAGTCGTAGGTTATGTCTATGTCAACATTTGAGCCTAATGTTACTGGCAAAGTCATACCCTGAGTTGGGTCTAAGTCATCATAGGTTTGGGAGCCTACCTTGACCGTTCCTTGAACAAAAGTTGCGTCGCTACTTAAGACATCATTCACCGTAATGTCTTCTATATCAAAATCTGTGTTGTTAGCGATGTTGGTTGTTACTGTCACCACTCCTAGTGGTAAAGCGTAGTTTGGCGTAGCAGTCTTTGTGACTACCACATCGGTATTTACCAAACTAACAACTTTTGTGTTACTTTCTGCGCTAACACTCACTTTTTCTCCTGCCTTATTTAATATATTAGATGTCAATCTTGCTTTGTTAGTAATTGCCATAGTTTTCTCCTATTTCAGTCTATGAGAACATACAAAAATTGGTTAATCGCAAGATTTGAACATATATTACAATTTTTTTATTAGACCACAAGCAATACGCATTCCTGAGTTTCCAGCAGGCTGAGATGTGTAGTCATCGGGGTCAAGATGAATGATTACAGACCTATCAATAACCTCATCAACATTGAATCTAGTTGTGTAGAACACTAAAAACGCATTGCCACCACCTGAAAATAACACAGGCATATCGCCCTTATGATTCGGGTGCATATCGCCACCATAGTGTTCACCAGACGAAGAAAAGTCGCCATCACACTCACCTTTTTCGTGAATATGAAAGCCAAAAATATTTGTTTTTGTGTTAGGCAAGTTATGCACTGAGCAAACCACTATTGTTGAATTGCCAAAATCGTAAAAATCGATTTGTCCATTAATATTAGGGTATTCTTCTCCGCCTTCTATTAATGCATAAGCACTAGGCTTTGCATTTGCTAATTTTTCTAGCAAAAATTGATTTTCATTTTGTTCCATAAATCACTCCCCTTGAAATCTAAAAGTTTATATGCAAAAATCAATTTTATTGATAAAGAAAATTTTTTTTGAAAGAGTAAGAAATTTATTGCAACAAAAAACCTTGCCAGAATTAAGCAAAGTTTTTTTGTTATTTTTCTAATCTGTTATCGTTTGAATATTAGGTTTGCATTTGCAGTATTTTTCCATTAGTTCCAGCCTATTTTTCATAAAGTTATCTACTCCGTCAACCTTAACATTGAATTTTTTTATAAAGTAGTAACTATCTGGTGAAAATTCAACTATGATGTCATTTTTGAGATTATACTTATTTTCCTGTGGCAAATCGGAAACAATAAACGCCGTAATTGAACCCGTATATCTAAAAATAACTTTCAAATGTAATTTCAACTCATCGTATGGAATTACTCCTGCAAACTCTGGATTTTGAGAAGTTACACTTTCGTTAAACTGTTGTTTCAAAGCTTCTTTGTAAGCGTCTTTATCTAGTTTTCCATCTTTGTTAGACTCAAGTTCTGCCATTATGTCAAACATCTTTTGTTCGAGCGAACGCATATTCTCTTTATCTAGGCTTATTCCAGTTTCTTCAAACTTTACCAGTTGGTCATTTGCCATATCTAAAAATGAATTTTCTATGTCGTCTTCAACCTTAAAATTTTCAAAATCATACATCTGGTTGTATAGTTCAATATCTTTTTTTCGTATGATTGGAAGAAATGACAATGAAAGAATACTCCAAAGTGTAAACAAACCAATAAAAGTAAAAATTACTGCATAGAAAGTGGCAGATGTGTCATTTTTGTTTCCTTCGATTATGATTATAGGAAGAAAAACAATAAATATAACTATAATAGAAATTAACACTTTTAATAGATAAGATTTTCTTGCTGGAGTTGTGCGATATTCTTGATAAAAATTCTCCAAAAAGTCCATTTGTTTTTGCTTTGGCGACTTTATCGTATAAACGATAAGCGCAATCAAAAAGAGTGAAAGTATGAAGTCACCTACGCTTAACACTATAACCCCAATTTTTAGGTTGTCTCGTTGAATTTGTATTGCTTTTTCGGTATCAAGAGAAAATGTGGCACTTTCTATGCCAAAAACTTTATCTCCTTTTAAAATATGTAAGGTTACATCACCGTTTTCGATAGTTTTTAGTTCGTCAAAGTTCAGTTTTTCAGCAATCACATTGTAAATTTGATAAGTTTTACCGTTTTCAAGTGTAATTTGGTATTTTTTACTTTCTTCTTCGCCTACAACCTTAACGCTAGTAACCTTACCACTAACAGCCACTGTGTTATTAATATTAAATTTAGACATATCAATACTAATTAGTATTGTAAGAAAAATAAAGCAAGTTAAAATTATCGCTAGCATAATTATATAGAATATCTGTCTCTTTTTTGGAATATCAACCATTTGTGTATTTTTCATCTCTACCTCTATATATTTATTATTTATAACAAATTGTCACTGTTTTTCAAAATGTTTTGGTTATTTTACCACTAAATCCAACTATTTTTTACTAACTGCGACACAGGCTGGACTTTTTTATAAAATAGTAATATAATAAACTTGCACGCAGAAATGGCGAAATTGGCAGACGCACAAGTTTCAGGTACTTGTGGACGATAAGTCCGTGTAGGTTCAAATCCTATTTTCTGCACCAAAAAAACAAGTTTTGTCTAAACTTGTTTTTTATTGCAAATTCTTAACTTTATTATAATTATGATATTAAAGTTTTTTTAATAGCCTTTCTTTTCTAAATATAAAATTTTTTTTACCACTATCAGCAAAATTATATTTAATTCCTAAGTCACATAAATCAATTGCGTCTTTATACTGTTTATTTTTTTCATAAATAATACATAATCTTGTTAGAGTTCCTACTACACAACCTTTAAGTGTTTGTGATAAAGTTTCAAAATTAGCAATATCTTTTTTACATAATAAAATGGCTAAATCTTCAAAAGAATCTTTTTTTTCTCTTAAAGAGTAAACTAAATCGGCTATACCCAAAATACAAAAATGTAAAGAGTTTTTTTCCTCTGGAACTAAAGGTTCAATATTCAGTATACTATAAATAGTTTTTTCCATTTTATCATATTCTAAATTAAAATATTCATCGTAAAACTCTTTTTGATAATCCGAAATTTTTCTTAAAATTTTTGTGTCCCTATTACCATATTTATCATAAATAAAATTTTCATTTATTTTATTGCTTAAATTTGGATCGCTATCTAGTTTACTACCCTTTTTACCATTACATTTTGAGCATAAAACTCTTAAATTTTTCTCAATACTCTTTCCACCTTGACTAATGGGTATAATATGGTCAATCTGTAGACCTACTTCATCTGGCATATACTTACCACATTGTTGACATGTATATCTATCTCTTTGAATGATTTTTTGTCTTAATTCTTTAGTTAATGCTTTTCTTTGATCAGACTTATTATAGTTGTTATAAGTAATACTGTAATTATGAGATTTTAAGAAATTTATTCTATTCAAAACAAATTCTTCACTAGCATAAAAATTATTACTAACTACATCAACTTGATAACTATATCTTTGATAATTTACTTGTTTATAACGCGTCTGTGTTCTAACACCTTTGAAAGTAAATGCTTTATAATAGTTCCTATTGCATTTGTCTAAAAATTTTTTACTTTTCTTTTCATTCATTTTATCTAACTTTTCTTTTTTCCAATCGTTTATTTCCTTTATATGCCTTTCTACTTCGCTTGTGCCATTATTAATTAGATAAAAATCAAGTAATTCATCATTATTCATATTTTTCTTTTTGGTGATATCTATCTCTATCGTCTCGGTAGGATAATAATTAATAAAATAATTAATAAGTTTATAAATTCCTAATACTAATAATATAAAACCACTAATTCCACAAAATATTGCAAAACCTTCACCAATACTCATAAATAAAAATATCTCCCATATAAGTTTGGAAATAGTATAACATATTTTAATGTTTAATCAAATTGTAATTTTAATATAAATTGAGCTTTGATAAATGCGAAATTTATCGTGCTTTTTTTGTTTGAAAAAATTTACTAAAAGTCAATATTGTGATAAAATAATTATATGAAATATAAAAGATATGACAAAAGTTATGACTACTCTTACTCATTTGGGCAATTCCCTACTATTGAGTTAATCAAGAGTGGAAAAGCAAAAATTTTGGCAATTATTTGTCACGAAAAACTAAAAATTAGTCCAGAAATTGAAAAAATTTTAGATTACTGCAAGAAAAATAATGTTGTAGTAATTAATTCTAGCAAGCAAGTAGAAGCCATTTGTGGCAAAGA
>CATZIR010000011.1 GCA_958420145.1 uncultured Eubacteriales bacterium
ATTTTGCTGACCAAGTAGGGAAAGACAATGCAACTTTTCTTCAACTTCTCAGTGGAATTAGTGGTGGTGCGTTATCAAACGGTGCAATTCTTGCACTTGGCGTTTCACCATATATCAGTGCATCAATTATCGTGCAACTATTAACACTAGCCATCCCACCACTAGAAAGACTTTCTAAGCAAGGTGAAGAGGGCAGAAAGAAACTTGCGTCAGTAACAAAATGGGTAACACTATTCTTGGGACTCGCTCAAGCAATCGGTATCGTAGTTGCATTTGGTAGCAGTGCATTAACTAGCGTATTTGGTTCAGCGCCAATTTGGCTCACTGGCGGTTGTGTTGTTATTGTTTTAACAGCAGGCTCAATGCTCACATATTGGTTGGGTGAAAAAATAACAGAAATTGGTGTTTCAAATGGTGTTTCATTGCTAATTTTCGTTGGTATTTTGTCAACAGCAGCAACAGCACTTCTAAATTCATTCACTTATATTTTCTCAAGTGCAGACCATATTGATGAGTTATGGCAAGTAATCATATTCTTAGCAGTATTGATTGTTATCTTTGCTTTAATCGTTATGATGGACGGTGCAGAAAGAAAAGTTAAAGTCCAATACGCAAAACAAATCAAGGGTAGAAAGATGTATGGTGGACAAAGCACATACATTCCTGTAAAACTTATGGGAACAGGTGTTATGCCAATCATCTTTGCAATGAGTTTCCTATCATTCCCACAAATTATTTTGAGTATCTTTGCTCCAACAAGTAAAGCAATGGAATGGTATTCAAAATATTTAGGTGCAGGTTCATGGGCATACTCAGTAGTTGTAGGCTTATTAATTTTATTCTTTGCTTACTTCTATGCACAACTATCTTTCAATCCAGAAGATGTATCAAAACAAATTCAATCAAATGGTGGTTTCATTCCAGGAACAAGACCAGGAAAACCTACTGCTGACTACCTAAAGAAAATCAGCAATAGAATTACACTATTTGGTGCAATATTCCTAGCATTTATTGCTATCGTTCCAACACTTGTGTTCAAAGCAATCGCTTCTGGCGTAGGTCTTGTAAACGCATTCAGTGCAACTGGAATGATAATCGTAGTTGGTGTTGCTCTAGAAGTTAACAAACAACTTGAACAATTACTAATGCTAAAAAATTATCGTGGATTCTTAAAATAAACGGAGATAGTATGAATTTAGTTTTAGTTGGTGCTCCACTTTCGGGTAAGGGCACACAAGCAGAACTCATAGTAGAAAAGTTTGGACTAGTCCATATCTCAACTGGCGATATGTTTAGGGAGATTATGGCTAGTGATAGTCCACTATCTAGTCAAGTAAAATCATTTTTGGAAAAGTCTATTCTTGTTCCAGATGAAATTACTTTAAAAGTTTTACAGGAAAAACTATCTAGTTTAGATGCCCCAAAAGGTGTTTTGCTAGATGGTTTCCCAAGAACTTTATATCAAGCACAAAAATTAGATAAAATTTTGCAAATAGACAAAGTAATCTATCTAAAAGCCGAACTTAGTGACCTTTTAAGGAGAGTTGCTGGAAGATATATTTGCGAAAAGTACAAAAAAATCAATACAATTAATGAAAATATCATTCCAAACTGCATAAATTGTGGTGGAAAATTGATAAAACGAAAAGATGACACTCCAGAAATTGTTAAAAATCGATTTAACGAGTTTTTAGAGAACACCTATCCACTTATTAATTTTTATTCGTCACAAGGAAAGTTGTTTGAAGTTGATAGCAGTCAACCAATAAATGATATTTTTAGAGAAATTGAAAGTTGTCTAAAGAGTATAGAAAATGATTAATCTAAAAACAAAAAAGCAAATTGAATTAATGAAGCAGGCTTGCAAAATTACAATAGATGCGATTTTGGAAGTAGGAAAGCATATCAAACCAGGTGTTTCAACACAAGAACTTGATACTGTTGCCGAAGATTACATTCGTAGTCAAGGTGCAATCCCAAGTTGCAAAGGTTATGAAGGTTATCCAGCGACCATATGTGCAAGTGTTAATGAAACAGTTGTTCATGGTATTCCAAGCCCTTATGTTATTTTGAAAGAAGGCGACATAATCAGCATTGATTGTTGTGCATATATTCATGGATTTCATGGAGATGCAACAAGAACATTTGCTGTTGGTAAAATTAGTCCAGAGAAGCAAAGACTTATTGATGTAACAAAACAATCATTTTTTGAAGGTGTGAACGCAATAAAAGTTGGTGGTCACATTGGAGATATAGGAGAAGCAATTCAAACCTATGTAGAAAAAAACAAATATTCAGTCGTTCGTGAAATGATTGGTCACGGCATTGGTAAAGAAATGCACGAAGACCCAGCAGTTCCAAACTATGGCAGACACGGTTGTGGTAGCAAAATCGAAAACGGTTTGGTTATTGCAATAGAGCCTATGGTTAATATGGGACGCAAGGAAATCGAAATTTTGGACGATGGTTGGACTTGTGTAACACGAGACAGAAAGCCATCTTGCCACTATGAAAACACAGTTGCTATTGTAGACGACAAGCCAGTTATACTAACGCTTGGCGATGATGAAAAATAAAATTTTCTATAAAAAACAACTAAAAAATCGGTTTTTTCATTAAAAAATCAATCAAAAATTCACTTTTTTTAGAAAAAAATCTATAAAAAGTTAATTTTAAAAAATCAAAGGAGTATAAGTTTTATGCCAAAGGAAGATTGCCTAGAACTAGAAGGTGTTGTAGTAGACATTCAAAGAAACGATATCAAAATCAAACTTTCCAATGATGTTATTATTACTGGCTATCTAGCAGGTAAACTTAGAATCAATAACATTAGAATTCTTATCGGCGATAAAGTTAAAGTCGAAATGAGTCCTTATGATTTGACTCGTGGTAGAATTACTTGGCGAGCAAAAAACTAAAAAAGGAGATTAATTATGAAAGTTAGACCATCAGTTAAACCTATTTGTAGTTCATGCAAAGTCATTAAAAGAGAAGGCAAAATTTATGTAATTTGCAGTAAATACAAAAAACATAAACAACGTCAAGGCTAAAATTAGTGACAAAACTATAAAAATAGTTTATAATGTATCTAGTATGTGCCCATATATAAGACTATTATAGAGAGTATAATGGTTTCCACACTTTTATATATGGACATATGTAATCAAGTTTTAAACCTTGTAAAAACATTAAAAATTCGTTATAGAGGCG
Organism: uncultured Eubacteriales bacterium; assembly: GCA_958420145.1. Lineage (GTDB taxonomy): Bacteria > Bacillota > Clostridia > Christensenellales > UBA1242 > CAKVNM01. Next base: position 3,211 of record CATZIR010000011.1, read on the forward strand.
GCTGGCAATTTTATTGTTACTCTATGCGTTATTAATAAATAAAAAATTTTGGAGGAAAAAATGGCTCGTATTGCAGGAATTGACTTGCCAAAGGAAAAAAGATTGGAAGTTGGACTTACTTATGTATATGGTATTGGTATCAACAAATCAAGAGAAATCTTAGAGGCAACAGGCATTAGTCCAGATATTAGAGTAAAAAATTTGTCTGAAGACGATGCAGCAAAAATTAGAGAGTATATCGACAAACATCTTGTAGTAGAAGGAGATCTAAAACGTGATGTTGCTATGAACATTAAACGTTTAACAGAAATTAACTGCTACAGAGGAATTAGACACAGAAAAAATCTACCTTGCAGAGGTCAAAGCACTCGTTGTAATGCTCACACTGCGAAAGGTATTGCTAAAAAACGCGCTGCGAAAAAGTAATTAAAGGAGATAAAAATTTAACATGGCAGAAGTTAAAAAAAGAAAGAAAAAAGTTACTAAAAATTTAGATAAGGGTATGGCTCATATCCATTCATCTAACAACAACACAGTTGTAACTATTACTGACGAACAAGGTAATGCAGTTAGTTGGTGCAGTGCTGGTAAACTTGGTTTTAGAGGTTCTAGAAAGAACACTCCATTTGCAGCAGGACAAGCAGCAGAAATCGCTGGAAAAGCAGCAAAAGAACAAGGTATTAACAGCGTTGAAGTTTATGTTAAAGGACCAGGTAATGGCAGAGAAGCCGCTATTAGAGCGCTTCAAACAGCAGAACTAAACATCACTTCAATTCAAGATGTTTCACCAATCCCACACAACGGATGCAGACCACCAAAAAGAAGAAGAATTTAATTAAAGGAGTAAAACAATGGCAAAATATACAGACGCTGATTGTCGTTTATGTAGACGTGAAGGTTGCAAATTATTTTTGAAAGGCGATAGATGCTTAACAAAAAAATGTGCATTTGAACGTCACCCACAAGTACCAGGAATTCATGGTGCAGACAATGCGAGAAAGAAAGTATCTGAATACGGCTCGCAATTAAGAGAAAAACAAAAAGTTAAAAGAGCGTATGGCGTTCTTGAAAAACAATTTAGAAGTTACTACGAACAAGCAGAAAAGAGCAAGGGCAAAACAGGTGAATTGATGTTATCATTGCTTGAAAGAAGACTTGACAACGTTGCTTATCGTCTAGGTTTTGGTGCATCTCGTGCACAAGCAAGACAAATTGTTAATCACGGACTACTTACAGTAAACGGAAAGAAAGTTAACATTCCATCTTACCAAGTTAAAGTTGGCGATGTTATTGCAGTTAAGGAAAACAAGAAAGACCTTGACTTGTTCAAAGATTTGAAGGACATCAAAATTGTTGTTCCAAAATGGCTTGAACTTGACCCAGCACAACTATCAGGTAAGGTTATAGCAAATCCACAAAGAGAAGATATTGACCTAAATATTAAAGAACACTTGATTGTTGAGTTATACTCAAGATAATCATTTTAGATAGAATTTGGAGGATTAATAATTATGATGGAAATCGAAAAGCCAAGAATTACTTGCGAAGAAAATGAAAATGGAACTTACGCTAAATTCGTGGTTGAACCACTTGAAAGAGGATATGGCCAAACTATTGGTAATGCTCTAAGAAGAACACTTCTTGGCGCACTTCCAGGTGCTGCTCCTATTGCAATTAGAATTAATGGCGTAGACCATGAATTTTCTACAATCAAAGGTGTTATGGAAGATGTCATCGACATCGTTCTTAACATTAAATGTTTGGCTGTTAGAACTTCTAGTCTTGATGATGATTTCAAAACAATTTTGAGAATCAACAGAAACAAGGCTGGCGAGGTTAAAGCAAGTGATATTGAACCAAACGACCAAGTAGAAATCTTAAATCCTGATTTGCACATTTGCACAATGGAAGATGTTCCATTTGAAATGGAAATTATGATAGGTCGTGGCAGAGGTTATGTTCCTGCAGATGATAACAAAGACGAAAGTCAACCAATTGGTTACATCGCAGTAGATAGCATCTACACACCAGTTAAGAAAGTAAACTACTATGTTGAAGGGGCTCGTGTAGGTCAAAAAATGGACTATGATAAACTTACCCTTGAAGTGGAAACCAATGGTACACTCTCTGCAAGAGAAGTAGTAAGTTTATCAGCAAAAATCGTTCAAGACCACACTCAACTATTCGTTGACCTTGTTGACAATATGAAAAACTTGAACATCTTGACAACTCGTGAAGAAGACAAGCAACAAAAAGCACTCGAAATGACAATCGAAGATATGGACCTATCAGTTCGTTCATTCAACTGTCTAAAGAGAGCAGGTATCAACACTGTTGAAGACCTAACAAGAAGAAGCAAAGATGATATGCTAAAAGTTCGTAATCTAGGACTAAAATCTCTAGAAGAAGTTATTCAAAAACTAGAAAGTTTTGGATTTAGCCTTAGAAACGACGAGGAATAATAAAGGAGATTAATAATGGCACAAATTAAAAAATTAAATAGACCAACAGACGAAAGATTGGCTATACTAAGAAACCAAGCATCTAATCTTCTTTGGTATGGAAAACTTGAAACTACTTTGGAAAAAGCAAAAGCAGTTAGAAGTTATGCAGAAAAACTTTTAACTCTTGCTATCAACTCATACGAAGATGTAGTTAAAGTAGAAAAAGAAGTTGTTACTAAAAAAGGCACAAAAGCAAAACAAGAAGTTTTGAATGACGGACCAAAGAAACTTCAAGCAAGAAGAAAACTTCAAGCAAGTTTGTATGACCTTCAAGAACAACGCGCACCAAAAGAAGCAAAAGCAGACTTCGTTAAAAGAACAGAAGATATTAAACACCCACTTATCGAAAAAATATTCAATGTTTATGCTCCAAAATATGCAAAAAGAGCAGAAGAACTTGGACAAAAGGGTGGCTATATTAGACTTGTAAAACTTGGCGCACGCCGTGGCGACAATGCTGAAATGGCAGTTCTACAACTAATCTAGTTTTATGTTAAATATATGTGAAAAATCTCTTAGTTTTAAGAGATTTTTTATTTTGCTAAAAGATTTTGGTTTAGTAGATATTTGTTGTATAATTGCTACGGGGGATTGTATGAAAAAAGTATTATTAATTTTTGGAACAAGACCAGAAGCAATAAAAATGGCTCCACTGGTAAAAGAATTTAGAAAACATAGTAATGAAATAGAAACCGTAGTTTGTGTTTCGGGTCAACACAGAGAAATGCTAGACCAAGTTTTAGAGTGTTTTAAGATAAAACCAGATTACGATTTATCAATAATGAAAAAAGGTCAAACTTTGGCTGAAATAACATCGAGATTGCTAACATCTTTCACAGAAGTTTTAGATAAAGAAAATCCTGATATGATATTTGTTCATGGAGACACTTCAACTGCTTTTGTATCGGCATTAGCAGGTTTTTACAAACAAATACCAATTGCTCATGTCGAAGCAGGTCTTAGAACATATGACCTTTATTCTCCATTCCCAGAAGAATTCAACAGACAGGCTATAGATTTAATCACTAAACTATATTTTGCACCAACTGAACACTCAAAAACTACTTTGCTTCAAGAAAGAAAGGATAGAGAAGTTTTTGTAACAGGTAATACAGTTATAGACGCAATTAATACAACAGTTAGAGATGATTATAAGCACGAAGTTCTTGATTGGGCAAAAAGTAGCAGACTTGTATTGCTAACTGCACATAGGAGAGAAAATTTGGGTGACAATCTTCATCATATTTTTAGAGCGATTAGGAGAGTAGTAGACGAACACCCAGATGTAAAAGTGGTATACCCAGTTCATCTTAATCCTGTAGTTCAACAAACAGCACAAGAGGAATTGAATAATCACGATAGAATCAAACTTATTTCTCCACTAGAAGTGTTTGATTTCCATAATTTTATGAAGGCATCATACCTAATCTTGACAGATAGTGGTGGTTTGCAAGAAGAAGCACCACACCTAGGTAAACCAGTTTTGGTTCTAAGAACTACTACAGAAAGACCAGAAGGCGTAGAGGCTGGAACATTAAAACTAGTTGGAGTTAAAGAAGAAGATATCTACAGAGAATTTACTAAACTTCTTGATGATAAAGACGAATATTCAAAAATGAGTAAGGCTGTAAACCCTTATGGAGACGGTCATGCTAGCGAAAGAATAGTCGAAAGCACAATTGACTATTTCAAAAGGAGCAATAACGATGGAAAATAAAATTCCAAAAATAATTCATTATGTTTGGGTTGGTGGAAAGCCAAAACCAGACTCGGTGCTAAAATGTATTGAAAGTTGGAAAAAGTTTTGTCCTGACTATGAAATCAAAGAATGGAACGAATCAACTTTTGATATTAACAGCAATATGTTTGTTAAAGAAGCGATAGAAAATAGAAAGTTTGCCTTTGCTTCTGACTATATTAGACTTTATGCCTTGTGGACTGAAGGTGGTATCTATATGGACACCGATGTTGAATTAGTTAAACCATTAGACGAATTTTTAGTTCATAGAGCATTTTCGGGTTTTGAAAATGCCGTTTGGATTCCTACTGCCGTAATGGGAGCAGAAAAAGAACACCCTTGGATTAAACTTCTACTAAGTTATTACGATGGTAGACATTTTGCTGTTAATGGCAAACTAGATACAACAACTAATGTTCAAATTATATCTGCACAAACAAGATTGTTTTACGATATTAAAATGAATGATACATATCAAGAACTGGAAGATGACCTAGTATTCTATCCACATGACTGGTTCTGCCCAAAAAATTATGTAACTGAAGTTATTGAAAGCACCGAAAATACACATGCAATTCATCATTTTGCAGGAAGTTGGACGACTAATAAGAATAAAACAGCCGACAAGTTTGTTAAATTTATTAGAAAATTATTTGGTGCTAAACTTTTTGAAAAAATGAAATTAAAATTTTTAAGACGAGAAAGTAATAAGTATTATAAAAAATTCAAAAAACTATATAAGGGTAAAAACTAATGGAATCAAAAAAATTAAATATTGGACTATTTTGTGACTCTTTTTTCCCAATGGTAGATGGAGTAGTAAATGTAGTCGATAATTATGCTAAAAGACTTGTTAAATATGCAAATGTAACAGTATTTGTTCCACAAGGCAGAGAAAAGTTTGAAGATAATTTTCCATACAAGGTTGTAAGATGTAAAAAGAGATTTAGATGTCCGGGACTAGATTATGATTTGCCTTTGCCAGAAATGGATGTAGAGTTTTTAGATGAACTTAATGCAAGTGACTTAGATATTGTCCATATTCATTCACCTTTTTCTATTGGAAAGTTGGGACTAAATTATGCAAAAAAACATAAAATTCCTTGCGTCGCAACTTGTCATAGTCAGTTCAAAAAAGATTTTTATGAAGCAACAAAAAGCAAGTCTCTCACTGCAATTATGATGGGTAACATAATGCCAGTTTTTGAAAAATGCGATGAGTGTTGGGCAGTTAATAAAGAAGTTGCGAAACTATATCACAACGAATATAAACTAAAAATAATGCCAAAAGTTAAAAATAACGGCACAGAAATGACCTATTATCAAAACAGTCAAGATGTGCAAAATCTACGCAAAAGTCTAAATATTCCTAATGAACAAAAAATTTTACTTTTTGTAGGTAGATTACATGTATTAAAAAATATTTTATTTATTGCAGATTCTCTAAAAATTTTGAAAGACAAAGGCTTCAATTATAAGATGATTTTTATCGGTAGAGGACCTGACGAAGAAGAATTAAAAACTAAAATTTCTAAACTAGGACTCGACCAAGATGTCATCTTTACCGGTAGAATAATGGATAGAGATATTTTGAGACAATACTACCAACTTGCAGACCTATTTATTTTCCCTTCACTTTACGATTGTAGTTCACTTGTTCAAATCGAAGCAGCAGCGCAAAAAACACCAACATTGTTCTTGCGTGGAGCAGTTACGAGTGGAACTTGCACAGAAAATGTCGATGCTTTCTTTACTGATAATGACCCAGAAAAGTATGCAGACAAAATTATTGAAATTTTTAATAATCCAGAAGAATATGAAAAAATTTGTAATGGTGCATTCACAAATCTTTATGTTGACTGGGATAGTGCAGTAGAAAGAATATATAAAGACTACCTAGAAGTTATTGATAAATATAAAGAAGGATATTACACAAAATTAAAGAAATTTGTTAAAAATAAAAAAACAAATGTAAAAAAAGTAACTTCTAAAAGAAAAAAACGCCAAAAAATAGCGATAAAGAAAGAAAAAGTTGCCTCTCTAAAGAGAGAAAAACTAGAACGACAAATCAAAAAACAAATCGCAAAACTAGAAAAACTAAAAAAGAAAAGTGAAAACTTATAAAAAATTGCCTATATTGGCAATTTTTTGTTTTTCAAACAAATAATATGTTCAATTTGCTTTTTTGTGGTAAAATAACAATATGGAATTAAAGGAAAAGTTACTTAGTTTGCCAACTGGCAGTGGTTGCTATATTATGAAAGATAAGCAAGGCAATGTTATATATGTTGGCAAGGCAAAAAATTTAAAGCGTAGGGTAAACTCGTATTTTAACCGAACGCAAAAAAATATCAAAACAGAAAACTTGGTAAAAAACATCTACGACTTTGACTACATCGTAACTAACACAGAGTTTGACTGCTTGATGCTAGAAAACAACTTGATTAAAAAATACAAACCACACTATAACATCTTGCTAAAAGACGATAAAAATTTCCCTTACATCAAAATTAACCTAAAAGAAGATTACCCTAAACTAGAAATAACACGAAAAGTGCTAAACGACCAAGCAAAGTATTTTGGACCATATTTTGCAGGTGTTAGTGCCTATCAAATACTCGATATTGCAAACTTTGCATATAGTTTGAGAACTTGCTCCAGTGGGCTAAAAAAATTGCCAGCAAGGGAGTGCATAAACTACGCTATGGGGCTATGTTCTGCGCCTTGCATAGGCAAAATTTCTAAGCAAGAGTATAGACAGAATATTGATAGAGCAATGGAATTTTTGAAAGGCGAAACAAAAGAAGTTGAAAGCATTTTAACCAGTAAAATGGAAAAGGCTAGCGAAAACCTAAATTTTGAACTTGCAATCAAACTTCGTGAGCAACTTCGCTCGCTAGACAGACTAAAACTGAAATACCTAACGCAGTTTACAAATCACGAGAATATTGATGTGATTAATGGCTACACAGACGGCATAAATGCCTGTATTTCGGTTTTAATACTAAGAAACGGAAAGATGCTTGGGTGCGAGAACTTCAACCTAATTCAAGTGCAATCTTTGGCTGAAGTTATGCCACAGTTTATCATGCAATATTATAGCCTAAACAGAGTTTGTCCAAAGAAAATAATTCTTGCTGAAAACATCGACAATGCCGAGCAAATAGAGAAGTGGCTCAGCGAAAGAAATAACGGCAAAGTGGAGATTGTCGTGGCACAAAAAGGTGACAAGAAAAAACTACTAGATGTTGCCACAAACAACGCAAAAGAATACTTGCAAAAGTCACTAAGCAAAGAGCAAAACAGACAAAAGCGAACCATTTTGGCGTGCGAACGATTAAAAGAACTGCTAAAACTCAAATCTGTTCCATATCGTATGGAATGTTACGATATTAGCCATATTAGTGGAACGAACAAGGTAGCAAGTATGGTCGTGTTCAAAAACGGCGAACCAGAAAAGTCAAGTTACCGCAAATTTATTATTAAAAGCGTCGAAGGTAACGACGACTTTGCGTCACTTCACGAAACATTAACTCGTCGAATAAGTGAACTTAGTGGCAAAGACCCTAGTTTTAGCGAAAAGCCAAATTTGATTGTGATAGACGGTGGCAAAGGGCAACTGTCTAGCACGGTTAGTGTCCTAGAAAAGAATAACCTAGACATCGACATTGTGTCACTTGCAAAGCGTATCGAAGAAGTATATGTGCCATACCAAAGCGACCCAATCATATTAAAAAGAAGCGACCTAGCGTTGCAACTTCTTCAACGAATAAGAGACGAAGCCCACCGTTTTGCCATAACCTTCCATAGAAGTCGTAGAGCAAAAACAATGATAGTTAGCGAACTAGACAGCATCAAGGGTTTGGGAGAAGTTAGAAAGAAAAACTTGCTCAAAAAATTTGGTAGTGTGGAGAACATAAAAGCCCTAAGTTTAGAAGAACTAATTTCTAAAAGTGGCTTGCCACAAAATGTTGCCGTAAATGTTTATAACAAACTAAATAACAAATAAAAGACTTTTTAATATAAAATAGTCTTTTTTGTTGTAGCCTATTTACATCAATTTACCTTGCATTTTTTCAAATATTTTAGTTTGAAAATTATTTATAAGCCTTTATACTGTGGCGTCTTCTAGTTTTTTGAGCAAAGTTTGTTCTTATTATTTGCTAACTATAGAGTTTGCATCCATTTCGGTTGTTTTTGCTCTTTCGGTTTTTCCTTTTATTTTTATAAGTAACTTTGGGTCATATTTATCATTTTATCTATAAACTAAGCATAAATTACTACTATGAAAAATAAAGGGAAAATTGCGCTAAAATACCTTTTCAAAATATCACTCAGTGCATTAATTGTCGTATATCTTTTTTTAGCACCAGTGCTAATTTTTCCCGTCCTAAAACAAAGTCAAAGCAGTATCAATCAAGAAATCCAAGTGGACTATATGGGTATTCTAGAAATGTGGAACATAGACACATTTGAAGGTGGAAGCAAGTCTAGAACACTATATCTAGAAAATCGTGCCATCGAGTTTGAAAAGAAAAGCATAGGCACATTCATTATGTGCACAAATATGACCGTGGAACAGGCAGTTCTCAATATTCAAAGTGGCAAACTTCCAGATTTGGTATCGTTTGGCATTGGAATGGGCGAAAAACTTATAAATTACCTTATGCCACTAAATAGCACATATGGTGTTAGAGATGACCTAATAGAAGGCGGAATGTGTAATAAATTGCAGTATGCAGTTCCTTTCATTTTAGGTGGCTATTCGCTAATTAGTGATACCGATTATCAACTAGACGATACCAAAAAAATTAATGGCATTTTGGGCGTTGGGCTAGGTGACTACACTAATCCACTGCTGGCACTTGCTGTAAACGATATTGAGATTAATTCTCAGTTTCAGCAAAATGATAGTATTGATAGTTTTACGGCATATGACAAATTTTTAGACAAAAAATTTGACACTTTGCTTGGCACTCAGCGAGATTTATATAGGGTTAAAAACAGAATAGACAAGGGCAATATGATGCCTAAAAATTATC
>CATZIR010000012.1 GCA_958420145.1 uncultured Eubacteriales bacterium
TGCTTGGCGTTAAAGAATACGCCATAACAAAGTCTAAAGAGATAGCCAAAAAGTTTGGTGCTAAAACTCTAAAACAAATCGTAGAACTATGTGCCGACCTAGACTACAAAACAAAAACTAGCGAGATGTCGCTCGAAAATGCAACCGACTACCTTTTAGCCTTTGTCCTAAACGCTCGTGCATAAACAAAAAGAACATACCAAATAGTATGTTCTTTTTTTTGTGGGAGAAATTATTTGTTGATTTTTAATGATTGGTCATAGTCTAAATTTTTACACTCTGTCGAACACTCTTGCGCAGACCACGGTGCAGTCGTCTTTTAATTGCTTGTTAGATTTAGCGATGGCTTCTTCCAAAATTAGGCTAGACAGCGTTTGTGGGTTGGTTGTGTCGGTGTTGCCAACAAATTGTTGCAGTAGTTCCACACTTCCAAAACTGTCAATAACTCCGTCACTGCAAATAATAATCATATCATCACTTGTCATCATTTTTTTGATGATTGTTGGTTTCATCTCTTCTAGTATTCCTAGTGGTAAAGCGCCACTATTTAGTATCTCTGTTTCGGTTTTGTGCCTGATTAGTCCTTCTGGTGCGCCCACCTTAACAAAGTCGGCACTGCTGGTTTTTAGGTCCACAACGCATAGGTCAAGGGCAGAGTAGTTTTCGTCACTTCCTATACTCAAAAATTTGTTAACAGAGTTGAGTATAATTTCGTTGTCAAAGCCTGCTTTGTAGAAGTTTTCTATCAAACTAATTGCTGTGTCGCTTGTTTTTTGTGCGTTTTCGCCACTTCCCATTCCATCACAGATGGCAAGCAAAACTTTGTCGTTAGTGAGTTTTATAAATGAGTAGCTATCGCCACTAATTGTGTTGCCAAACTTTGGACTACCACTGCTACCATACACTAAATCGTATTTTGGAGCAGTTTGATATGACTGCACTACGAACGAAGGCGTTTGACTAGGTACTGAAGATACTAAAATCATCTTGTAGCCACAAATTTTAGATAGCACTTTCAAAATGCTACTGCTGTCTTTGTCACTTTCTCGAATTAACATCGTGACGCAAACTGTTTCGGTGTCTTTTTCGTAGTAGACAACTTCGCTTGCCAAAATGTTGTAGTAGTTTAGTTCTTCCACAATCTGCTTTTCTTTGTTTTCATCAAAGGTCAAGTTCTTTTGCGTTTCGGTTGCCAAAACATTCAGTAATCCAGACACGCCTTGTAGTTGGTCGGCAATCAGTAGCCTACTGCTATCCATAGACGACACCATATTAGCGTATTGCTTGTAACTTATTATCAGTTGATTAATTGCTTGCAAAATTGTGTTTACTCTTGAACATCTAGTGGACAAAAAAGGTGGAATGTCTAGTATCGTGGCTTTGCCCCTTTCAAAACCTGCCGAGATTATGTCGTCAAAGACTTTGCTTGTTTCGTCGGCTAGCGTTCTAAGGCACTTAAACCTTTCAGGACAGTCGCCACACACTTTTTGCATTACTTCTTGAGCAAGCATTCTTTTGGCTTCGTCGGCTGGTAAAACGCCCTTAACCATATTTCTAAATGTCTTGTTCATATCATAAAAGATATTGGAAATTTCAAACATACGCTTGCAAAGTTCATCACGACTTCGGTTGATAATATTGCGTGATGCTTGACTGGAACTGTTGCCTGCAAACAAAATTTTTAGTAGTGGCAATGTCTTGCTGTTAACTAAAATAAATAGCGCTACGCCTAGAATTATGCTTGCAAACGACCAAAATGTGTATGTGCCATATATGTTAAAGTATAGCCCTAAAACGAGTTCGGTTAGCGACACTGCCATGATAGAAAAGTATGGGTGAGAAGTTCTAAACGATAGCGAAAGTATTGCCATTATTGCGTAGCCAGCTGTTATGATTAGGTTGCTAGAATACAGTGCTTCGCCAAGCCCTAGGGTAGTTGCCACAACCACTGCTGTGCTGTCACTGTAAAGGTATGTGCAAAGCAGTATCATAAATACAGCATATATTTTTGATAGCGAAATGCCAAACAATGTTATTGTTGTTAGTCCCAAACTTACGCTTGACAAAAACACGCACATACAAATTTTTTCGTCTATTGTGAGTTTTAGACCAATGCCACGAACGAGCAGTGCTTTGAAAATTTTCACACACGCTAGCATAAAAATTGTAGCAAGTGCGATTGATAGCAAAACACTAAGTAGTTTTTCGTGGATAGAGTAGTTAAAGTATATGCAAATTAGTTGGCTAATCACGGAATAAATTGTAAGCATCCAAATTTTGATTGGTTTTTTGCACCATTTGTGAATTAACATCACAAAAATTATGATGAAAGCACACACGCTTGAGCATATAACATTCATAACGCTAAAACTTGATAGATAGCCTGTTAGAATGTATATTCCACTCATTATGTAAACATTTTGATTGCACCAACATAGTGCGATAAATAGTCCTGTTGCAAACGGGAAAATGTTGTTTTTTATTCCTGCTTTCCAAAGGACGAAAGTAAGCAAGAAAAATAGTATGTATTTTAGTAGTAACACCACTTGAAATTCTCGCTTGCTTCTAAAAATTTCTTTTTTCATTTTTACACCTCTATAAAATTATAAAATATATAACCTATTAGGTGTAGTGAAAAATTTGGTTAAAAGTTTGGTATTTTGACGCAAAAAATCATAATTTTGATTATCGTGTAGTTTTTTCATATTTGATAGTTTTCGGCAATAAAATATTATAAAAGGAGTGGTTATGGAAAATACGGTTGAAAGAGTAAAAAACACAAAGATTGTTATCACAAATAGGACGCTAACAAACCTATGTGGAGTGACCAAAGTTAACAGTGCTACAGAGTCTTGCGTGAGCATTATGCTTGCTGGTGAGAGTTTGGTTATTGAAGGCAAAAATTTGCACATTCAAAAACTAGATGTCGACACAGGTGTTGTAGACATCGAAGGCACTATAACTAGTTTCAAATTTGCAAGAGAAAAATCAAACAAGGGCTTTTTTAAGCGTATATTTTCATAGGAGAGAGTATGCTTTATGAGACACTGCATCAAGGGCAAATTTTTCTTGCTGTGCTTTATTTTGGACTGCTAGCAGGTGTTGTCTTTGAAGGGAAAAATCTAATTCAAAATGCTTTTAACAAAAACAAAATTGTTTGTGTGGTTCTCGACACTGCCTTTATGGTAATTGCGTCGCTACTATTTATTGTTGCTAAAAATTTGGCAAACTATGGCGAATTTAGGCTATACTTGTTGATTGCTTTCGTGCTTGGCATAGTGCTGGAACATATTTCTATAGGCTTTTTAGTTGAAAAATTTTTCGTAGGCGTGTATACTATTAGTAGAAAAATAGGAAGGAAAATTTTTTGCTATAAACCAAAAACAAAGTTTATGCAAAAATTGTTAAAGTAGTATGAGTAGTGTAGATAAATGGAAAGTTATAAAGTATATCGCATTTGCAATCATTGTGCTAATGTTTGTTGTCCTTGTGGTGCAATATGTAAATCTTGGTGGACTATCAAGAGAAAACGCAAGGCTAAGTAGCGAACTAAACTCCGTTAGCCAAGAACTTGCTAACAAGGAACAAAAAAAGGAAGAAATCGAAAAAAACTATAATCAGTATGTCGAAGACGAAGCCAAAGAAAAATACGATATGAAGCACCAAGACGAAGATGTTATTCAAGCAAAATAAAAAGCCACATAATAGTGGTTTTTTTAATAAAAAGAAAAATTATTGCGAGTTTGTCTTATTTTTAAAAATTTCTAAAAAAATTTTTGCAAAACAGTTGTTATTTGTTTGGCATTTTGCTAAACTAAAACCGAATAGGAATTGTAGTTATGGTTGAAAATATTTTTTATCAAAACGCTAGAGACAAAATTGTCGACTTTATTAACCACGAATGGCCAGATTTTCCACAAGGATTGCTCAATCAATACCTTAATTTTTTCACGACCATTAGTCACTACGAAGAAGAAGGCGTTTCAATCAAGCCAAATATACTTTTAACCAACGACATTGATGCAATCGACAGAGCCATTTCGCTATCATACACTTTGGAAATGTTCAGCGACGACACCGAAGCCAAATTCATTTCTCGTATGAAGGCACTTGCGCCATTTTGCTTGCACGACTGGAATGTCTATGTTTGCGCAGGTGCAGACGGCAAGTTTAGATATGGTATATATAGATGTCTAAACTCAATCAAAGACAAAGACTTTAACACTCAACTTTTTGAAAAGAAGTCTTTAAAAGAAAGAACAGACAAAATTTTTGCGTTCTTAACTAGCGCATATACTTCTAGTTGCATAATCATCAAAGGTCTAAAAGATGACGAAGTTAGAATCAATTTTGGCCTGACAACCAAAAAGGTGCTTGACTATAAAGAAGAAATTCAAGAGTTTGTAGACGCAAGTTTCTCTAAACTAAGAACAACAAAACAAAAACTTTCCGTTGTAAAAACTTTGTATGGTAACATCTTTGAAAATGTGTTCAAAAATGTTCACGGAACAATTTGTGTTGTTATCGACAAAGACTACGAAGACGACGGCTATTTGGGTGACGGCATTTGGCTAAGTGAACCAATCAGTTTTAGCAAACTTTTCACTCAAGCAAAAAGTGCCAGCGAAGCAAAACTGCTTGGCATAAGCAACCTATTTTTGAATATGCTAAACTACGACGGCATTACGGTTGTAGACAATATGGGTAGAATTAGAGCCTATAATGTGTTTGTCGAAACCGAACAGCAAGACTTTAACATCTACGGTGGCGCAAGAAAGCGTGCCGTGTTCTCAATCATTAACTCAAAAAAGAAAAAGATTGTTGGAGTATATTTCAAGAGCCAAGAAGGTGAGGTGTTCTATCAAAGAGTAAGACGATAATAACTTTTCAGTGTGAAAAGTTACAAAAGCATCGGGGGCCAAAGATTCCCCCGAACTCCACAAACGCCCTTTGTGAGAGTTGGATTTGAAAGCCTTTCTTGAAAGCAGATTATCAAAGCCCTTTGAAAGCAGGTTATGAAAGAAATAAAAAGAAGTCAGTTATGGCTTCTTTTTTTGTGTTTGTAAAAATAGCAAAGGCAACTTTTTAATATGTTTATTAGCCTAATAATTATATATAATATGATTATATGTTTTTGATGAAATGAAAAGAAAGACTTTCTGAAAGTATGAAAGAAAGTAAGCATAAGAAAAAGAAAAGTCAAATTTTTTTCTATTATAACTCTTTCTAGCACTCTTACTAGTTACAATAACGGAGTGCAAAAATGGCTGGCAAGGGGCTTTGCTCCGTAGACATTTTTAAACGAACCCCGTAAGAGCGTCAAAATATTCGCTATTATTGTTTTGCTATTCGCACAATCAATTCTTTCGCTCTATTTTTCCTTTCCCCAAAAAATTCAATTTTTTGAGGACCCCCATTAAAATTGGTGGGACAACAAAAGTTTAGCCATTAGCAATTTTATTGCGTGTTGGCGTTAAAAACTTATGTTGTCCTTCAAAGGAAAAAGTTAATATAAAACCCTTGACAAAACCATTTTTCTCGTGTATAATACACCAGTAATTAATAAAATATCCGTGCCAAAGACCGCAAGTGTCGCTAGACTTAATTTCTTGCCGAGGTTAAAGATAAGTTGAACTTTTATGATGTTCCTTATGCTTTTGGCATAAGGAATTTTGTTTGTTATAACACATTATAAAAGGAGGAAATTATGAACGACATTAGAAGACAAAAAGAACAAGTTGTTGCAGAAATCAAAGACAAATTCGAGCGTTCTAAAAGTTTAGTGTTCGTTGAATATGCAGGCACAACTGTTGCTCAAGTAACAGACCTTCGTAATCAAGTTAGAAAGGCTAATGCAGAGTATAAGGTATACAAAAACAAACTTATGCAAAGAGCTCTTAGCGAACTAAACATCGAATGCCCAGCTTTGGAAGGCACAACTGCCGTTGCTATCAGCTACGACGACGAAGTTGCTCCAGCACACGTTGTTGTTAATGCAGGCAAAGACAACGAACACCTAAAAGTTAAGTTCGGTGTTGTAAACGGCAAAGTAGTAGACGAAAGCTATGTAAAAACACTCGCACACATTCCATCAAGAGATGTTTTACTTGCTCAGCTCGTTGGTATGTTGCAAGCTCCTATCAGAAACTTGGCTTGCACATTAAAGGCTGTTGCAGACAAGCAATAGTTTGTATGTTTTGTTGATTTTTCTAAAATCATCGCAAAAAATATTTTTTAAAAATTAAGGAGAAAATTATTATGGCAGATTTAAAGAAATTTGTAGAAGAAGTTAAAGGTCTTTCTGTAGTAGAACTAAACGACCTTGTTAAAATGTTAGAAGAAGAATTCGGCGTTAGCGCAGCAGCTATGGCAGTAGCAGCTCCAGCAGCAGGTGCAGCAGCTCCAGCAGCAGAAGAAAAGAGTGAATTCACAGTATTCGCTTCAGCTTTCGATGCAACAAAGAAAATTGCAGCTATCAAAGTTGTTAGAGAAATCACAGGACTTGGTCTTGGCGAAGCTAAGGCTCTTGTTGAATCAATTCCAGGCGCAATCAAAGAAAACGTTCCAGCAGAACAAGCTAAAGCTATGGCTGACCAACTAAAAGAAGCTGGCTTAACTATCGAATTGAAATAGTTAGTTATTTATAATGTGTTAAAAAAGACCTTACATTCAAGGTCTTTTTTTGTTGTCGCAAAATGTGAAACATTTTAAATAAAATTTTATAATTTTGTTTCACATACCATTGTATATAAAGGTAGTTATTATTGTTTCACTTCAAGTTTGACTATTTCTAATAAAATTTGTAGTGGTTGTCATTAGTTATTGGTGCTTTTTTTCACGCTTACTTGCTTACATATCAAACAACGAAGTTATTTGTAGTTATATATTATATATAGTAATTTATATATAGATACATAACAATCGTTTTGAATAGGAGTGTTGCTCGAAATAAAAAATTTTTAAAATTTTTGAAAAAGGTGTTAAAAATAGTTGCCTAAGATTTTTTTCTAATTTATACTATGAGTGTTTATAACAAAAAGTTATAAATTGTAACCTAGGTTTTACCACCTAGTTTATATAAAAGAATAAAAAAGGCGCGACGCGTAAGTCAACAACAACTGCTTGTTGTTGATAGCCAAAGCGGGAGCAAGTCTCCGTGCTTGCGAGTGGGGTCGAAGACCAAAACCTTGGTTTTTCTCCGTATTGCATAGCACTTTCGCCAATAAGTATGGTATAACCTAGGTTTACCACCTAGTTTATATAAAAAAAATTAAAAAAGGAGAAAAACAAAATGGTAAATTCAAAAAAAATGAGTAAATCAACAGTTGCCATTGTTCTATTAAGCTTGCTCCTAGTTTTGAGCTTGATCTTAACAGCTACAGGCGCATGGTTTACAGATTCAGGTAAAGCTGGAAAAAACGACCAAGTATTGAATGTAGGTAAAATTGGTAGCGTTGAAGTTACAGCTACAAACTATGTATGGCATAGACTTGATAGCGAAGAACAACTAAGCGCTGAGACTGACAAAGTTATGCCAGGTGACTACCTAAAAGCAGGTTCAGTTACAATCACTTACACACCTGTTGAAGGTGGTGACCAAGTTTGGTATCTAATTAAGGATGCAGAAGGTAACTACTACAAAGTTGTTGACGGGGCTCTATCAAAATTAGCTGCTGCTGCTGCTCAAGATGAAGGTCTTACAACACTCACAGTTGAAGGTGCATTTGTTCAACTAGACGGTCAAAATCTTGACGGAACAAAAGACACAGGTGCTGCAATTGAAAATGGTCAAGGTTCAACTGTAACAGTAAAAGGTTCTACATACACAATTGCTATTATGCAAAAAACAAACGTTGATGCTGCTACAGCATTGCCAGTTCTAGAAGAACTTATTGCAAATGCTGTTGCTGCTTAATTAATGTAAATTAATTGCAAAAAAGAAACAGATTTTAGTCTGTTTCTTTTTTTATGTGATAACTCAAAACTCCATTTTTTATAACGAAATAATAATCGTCTGGCATTTGCATATATTTACTGTAACTACCAATCTCAGTAGTTGAATTTACTGTATAGACTTTGTTTTCGTATGAAATATTATATTTTACTATCTTATCAAATTTTTTTACAAATACATCAAAAGTAAACTTTGTGTTGGAATTTTCTTGTGTTAAAAAGAATGTTGCATCTGTGCCGTAGCCTAAATCTAGAGTTGGAGAGTTTGATGTAGTTCCTACTCTAATAACGCAGTTGCCAGTTTTCATAATAGTTGCACTAATTATAGGGCATGATGCTCTATATTGGTCTAATTGGCGTTGCAAAGCACAAACTTTACAGAAATCAAGTCGAAAACTAGAATTATAAAAAGTATTATTGTTAGATGTATCTAAATATCTGTAAGAAAAATTATTACCGTTATCTCTAATTAAAACTGTTGCGTATTTGTTACCATAAGAAGCAAAACATAGGTTTTTGATGTTGGCCATCGCTCTCGTTTTCAACTCGTTAGCATCATTGTAATATATTAAATTGAATTCATTTTTCTTACTAAGTGTAGAATAAACTACTTTGTCTAAAATATATGTATTGTTAAAGAATTGCGAAGAAAAGCCTATTTTACTTTCTACGGAAGTTGTGTCTGTTGTAACCCAAGTTAGGTTGTCCATATTATGCAATTGCGAACATTCTATTTCGGCAGTTTTTAATACCTGACTTGAAGTGTCTGTTAGATAATATTTTCCATCTACACAAATAACATCATAAGGCTGTATTTTATTGATAATATCAACATTTGATGCTATTATCTCAACTTTTTGACTAATAAATTGGGTTGTGTTTGTGTTTATGCCACTTTCGTGCGTTAGTGTTGAATATATGCTATTGAATTTACTCTCTGTATTTAGTGGAATATCATAGAGTGTTCGTTCAAAAGTATATTCGGTATTTTTTGTAATATCTTCAGTTATAATACTATCTATTTGTGTGTCGTTGAGTTTTGTTGTGACTAATACTTTTTGAGTATCATCAAGTAGTTTGAATTTATAAGTTAGTTTGATTGTTGCTGTTGAACTTTGTTCGGCGAAAAATTCAATAGTTGTTGTATTTACTGGAATATAATAAGACCAATCTATAACTCGCTCATCATAGTCGTAAGTTTGAATAATTGTTCCAGCAGGGTAGTCAGTAAAACTCTTGCCTGTGTAGTAGGGGTCAGGTGGAGTCAAGTATTTTGCAACTTGATCTTCCAAGGTGGTCACTCTGCCTTGCAAGGCGGTGATGTTGGCAGTGTTTTGGTTAACTTGGGTTTCTAGTTCTTCGTTAACTGTTCCACCGCCAGTACTTCCATTTTCGAGCATATCTTTTAGACTTTGAGCGTCGTCTGCGTCCAAAATATCTAAAATTTTTCTCAGTTTCATTAGATAAGGCATCCAAAGATTTATCTTCTCGTAGAGTTCTACGGTATCGTTTTTTTCTTGTAACTTTAAAAAATAGTCTAAAAATGTTCTAAAATCTACCCATAAACTAGAAAGTTTTGTATTATTTTGATCAACTAATGGTGCAATATTTTGATCATAAAAAGCATCATGTTCAACACATGTGTTAAGAGTCGTTTCGTCTTGAGCAAGTTTTGTGTTAGTTTCGCTTAATCCAGTAGTTAGTGTGTCAATGTTCGCTACAATGCTAGCGATTCGCTCTTTCATTCCAGCAATGCCATCTTCGCTAGTGGAATAGTGGGCGTTGAGTAGCATGTCTAGGTCATCACGCAAGTTACTAAGCGTTATGTTTAGTGTTTCGTCTGTCATTTGTTTCTCCTTAGGTGGTATTTTTATTTATCAAAGTGTGCGGTAAGTTATCGCATTTTTTTGAATAAACTAAAATACCAAGTTTTTAAGCATTTTAGCCCATGGTATTACTAAAAATCAACTTTCAGTGCCAAATTAATTTCTTTAAGCCAATTTTATAAGTAAAAAACATTTTTACATATAAAATATTTACAAGTTATTGCATCAAACAGTTATGCTTAATATAAAATTATTGACTAAGTTTGTTTTAAAAGGTAATATAAAATATATGGACGAAAAAAGAAAACTTGGTGATATATATACAAAGAATAGTATAGTAGAGAAAGTACTAAGTTGTATTTTTGCCGTTATTTTTTTGTTCGTAGCGATAAGTAATATAAAAACTATTGTTATAGAAATAAGAATGCAAAACTATAGTGTAAACATACAAAAACTAGAAAAAATCAAAAACGAGCAGGGTTTTTCTGCTCTAAAAAAGATTAATCAAAATATTTTAGCATGGGTAAAAGTAGAAGATGTAGGAATTAGTTTGCCAATAGTAAAGACATCTTCTAGTGGTGACGAAGACTACTACTTAAATCATGATTTTTATAGAAAGTATAATCCGCTAGGCACACCTTTTCAAAAATATGATTCCAATATTTTTTCTACTGATAATTCTGTTGTTGTTGGACATTGTCAATTTATAAGTAAAAATAAAAATTCCATAGATGAGCAAAAAGTGTTTGGCAGTCTTGAAAATTATCTAACTTGGAAAGCCAATTATAACTATAAAATTAACTTAGAAACCGAAAATGGTATTTTGATGTATGAAATTATATCAGCATTTATGTTTGACACAAATACTGACTACGATAGGGAATTTTCAGTCTATTCTGCCACAAAGTTTGATTCTAAAAGTGAATTTGATGATTTTTATAGCAATATTTTAGCACTTTCTAACATTAGTCGAAATGTCCCTTGTGAGTTTGGTGATAAGTTTTTAACTCTGTTTACTTGCTGGCAAAGAGACTTGACCAAGCGTATTGTTGTAGTTGCAAAAAAGTTATAGCCTAAAATTGCTCCTTTTTGTTACCTTTAACTACTTGTGTAATGTAAAGCAGAACAATCTTGAGTTCATCAGCCCCAAGTGCAATGCTAACGCTAGTGTTGATATCGTATTAAGTAAAATTAGAATTTTGCCATAAATGTATGAGTATTTACCAAGCACAAGAAAAAAACTTGTGCTTTTTAATATTATTTACTAAAAAAACAAATTGCCATAATTTTCTTTGCAAAATAAATTTTACTTTGTAGCATTCAATTTGCAGAAAATATTTATAATTTGCTAAAAAAATATAAAAAAATAGAAAATATTTGCAAAAACTAAGCTTTTTTTAAAATACCTAATAGCAAACAACGATAAATCATTTTTTATTATCTTTACTATTAAAATTCAAGTAAAATTATAAAAAATGTACAATAAAAAACACAAGAACTATCTTGTGCTTTTTGTTGTAAGTATATTTTACTTTTCTACTTAGTCTTCTTAGTAATATGTTTTCTTGTGTATTCAATTATTTCGTCGTGGACAATTCCATTACTTATTACTGCACCATTAATGGCTTGATCATACCTTTGCTCGTTGCCAAACAAGTCAGTGACTTTTCCGCCAGCTTCTTCAACTATTACTTTTACTGCAGCGATGTCGAAATTTTTTCCAAATGTGCCAGGGAATATTGCAAAAGTATAGCCACCACTTGCCACACAAACACAAGCTCTAATTATGCTTCCTAAACTAGTAAAGTAGGTTTTTGGAGTAAAAATTCCCTAACGAAATCCAAAATGTCGTATTCAAACCAATCTACGTTATCAAAATGTGCGACACTTGCTTTGTCGCCAAGTTTGATATCGCTAACTGATATTTTTTTATCATTAACAAACGCACCTTTGCCTTTTATGGCAGAGTAGAGACTATTTGTCCAAGGATCGTATACGACGCCAACAAGAGGCTCGCCGTCAACAGCAAAAGCAAGAGAAAATACTGCCACTGGTATGTTTCTTGCATACATTGCAGTTCCATCTACTGGATCGCAAATCCAAACATATTTAGATTTTCCAAAATGTTCTTCTTCGCCATCTACACAGTGATTAGGATAATTTTTCTTTACTTGTTCAATTAATAGTTTATTTATTTCATTATCTGCTTTTGTTACTATAGTGTTATCTCGCTTGTAATATGAGCCATTATTAGTGTTGAAATATTTTCTCATAATGTCTCCAGAAGCCAAAGCAATTTTTTTTGCAAAAGCCAAATATTCTTCCAAATTCAAAGAATCTTCCATTTTTATCTCCTTTAAATTATTATATAACAATTTATAAGTTAAAACAAATGAATGTGAAAACTTGGCCTTCAATAAAATGATTTTGTAAGATTGATTTGAATTGTGACTTCTAATACTTTATATAAAAAAACAGTTGAAACCTAACAACTGTTTTTATTTAATAATATTCGTAAAAATTAATTCTACATTTCACTTAAGTCGGTAGTA
>CATZIR010000013.1 GCA_958420145.1 uncultured Eubacteriales bacterium
ATCTTTTTTCTCTCTATAAAAATACTTGTAGTTGTAGTCTTGGTTTACATGTTGAAATTCGTGTTCAATAGTTGTGATAAGTTCAAATGGGTTAGAGTTAAATAGTAGGTAATTATTAATGTAAACATAAGTTCCATCATATTCTCCAGACAATTCACCACAATATAAAGAATTTTCATCTTCAACAAGTCTTAGTAGTAGATTTTTATTTCCAAACAAATTCTTTTTGTTATCAAAGTGCCATTTGAGAACCTGCGCTCTTTCTTTCAAATTTAGGTTTTTCCATATTGGCATATAGTAAGCATTATAAAAATTGTTCTTGTTTATCTTTACGCTAAATAATTTTTCTTTGCCTTCAACAATTTTAGAATATACACCCATAATTTCGCTAATAGAGTCTAGATTATAGTAATTTTGCTTCAAAAAATTGTTGGCATCATCAAGAGTTTTTGGGGAGTAGTGTGCGTTTTTAAAAATTTCGTATAGATCGTCAAAAAACAGCCCAAAGTATTCAATAATCTGCCCATCATAGATTAAATCTTCAACTTTATCTGGGTCTTTCAAACAATTTTTATATTCTTTTTTTATATCTTCTTGCGATGGTATAAAGTCGTTATAAATTAATTCTTCCATATTTTTATTATAAAGTTATGCCTAAATTTTGTCAATATGTTACATCTAATTTATTTACACTCGCTTGACACGATAGTTATAAAAGTATATAATTCAATTATTCAAAGGAAGAATTGGCTATGGAAAAAAATAATTTAGTAAAAAATATTATTAAGGTTTGTTCAAGACTAGAAAATCTTTGCGAAGGTTTTGATATAGATAGCAAAACAAACCTAATTTCTAGCAAACTAAAGGTACTACTATTTATTGGCGACGGCAAAAATGTTTCGCCTAGCGACATTATCGATAAGGTGGGACTAGCAAAAAGCAACCTTGCGCTTCTGTGCAAATCACTCTATAACGAAGGGCTAATTTCTAAAAACAAAGACGAGTTTGATAGCCGTGTAATTTTTTATAGCCTAACCGAAAAAGGTCAAAACTATCTAGACGAACAACTAGACAATATGACCAAAAACTTTAAGGGACAACTAGCCTACAAAAATATGTTTAGAGAGATAGACAGACTTTTAGTTAGCTTAAAAGATATAATTGAATAAAATTGCTTAACGACTTTATTATAATTGACAAGACATTTTTAAAATGATAAATTAATAATAATTAAGGAGAAAAATTATGGCAAGACAAACCAATCAAAAAGAAATAATTATGGATGTTTTGGAAGAAATGAACCATCCAACAGCAGACGAACTACTTGTTAAAATCGAAAAAAAATATGGACCTTTTAGTAAGGCAACTTTATATAGAAATTTGGCTAAATTTGTAGAAGATGGCAAGGTTGATAGAATTGCTCTAAGCGACGCAGTTGTTAGATACGAAAAAGCAAAAGATTTTCACTATCATTTAGCATGCGAAAGATGTGGAAAAATAGAAGACTTGATGCTTCCAAATCCACTTGTTTTCCCAGAAAAAATTATGGGCTACATAATCGACGCTCACGAACTAACTTTCTACGGAATTTGTCCAAAATGTCAAAAGAAAGAACAAAATTAATGAAACAAAAACTCACTTAAAAAAGTGAGTTTTTTTATCTTATAACTTTTCCGTCTTCCACACGAATTATTGTTGCGTTGTCGAGCAAATATTCATTGACATTTGTTGTGGTTAAAATGGTTTGAATTTCTCTTGTTTTTTCAAGTAGTCTTGATTGTCTGTCTTTGTCTAGTTCGCTAAGCACATCATCTAGTAGCAAGATAGGATATTCGCCACATTCATCCTTGAAAATTTCAAGTTCAGCAAGTTTCAAACTTAGTGCTATTGTTCGGTGTTGACCTTGACTTCCAAAAGTTCTAATATCAACGCCGTCAACAAGCATTGCAATGTCGTCTCTATGAGGTCCTACTGTGGTGTAGCCAAGTTTTATGTCTTTTGGTTTGCTTAATTCGTATTCTTTTAGTAGTTTGCTTTCGATTTCTTGTTCGCTTTCGCCAACAATTCCTTGATATTCTAACTCCAAGTTTTCTTGCGAACTAGTTAGGTATGCGTGACTATTTTTTGCATACACCTTTAGTTTTTCCAAAAACTTTATTCTCCAAGAAATTATCTTTGCACCAACATTTGCTAGTTGCATAGTCCAAATAGGCAAGGTTTGTTCCAAAGTGTTTGTGTCTAATGTTTCTTTTAGCAGTTTGTTTCGGCTTTCCAGTATCTTGTTATATTTTAGTAGCAAATAGAAATAGTTCTTGCTTAGTTGCGAAATGTCGGTGTCCAAAAATTTTCTTCTATCTTGTGGTGCATCTTTAACAAGTTTTAGTTCGTCTGGCGAAAAGTATACGCACTTTACAGCGCCCACAAGGTCGGCAATTTTTAGGATATTGACACGGTTTACTTTTACTATTTTTTTGCCACGACGCTTGAGCATAATCTCAATTTTTTTATTACCCGCCTTCGTTTCGTAGTCTAACAAAATGTTTGCACTATCACAATTCCACTTAACAAGTTCGCTTTCTTTTGTGGTGCGTGGACTTTTTGCCACGGCGCAGTAGTAGATTGCTTCGAGCAGGTTAGTTTTGCCTTGTGCGTTCTTTCCAAGTAGCACATTTAGGCTTGGCGAAAAATATACCTTTTCTTCGGTATAGTTTCGGTAGTTATTTAGTTTTATGCTGTTTATTTTCATTTCGCCTAATTCCTATATGTTATTATATCAAAACACACTCAAAATTCATAATGATTTGACTAGTTTTAATTGCAAAACGATGTTTTGGTTACGGAGTTTAGCATAAATTTTACCAGCCAAAAATTAATAAAAAATTTTGACTTTTTTTATTCCATTACTATATAATTTGTGATATAATAACTAATATTATTGGAGAAATATAATGCAAAATTTGAAAGAGAATTGGAATAAGTTACTCGACCTACTAGAAAAAGAAGTAACAGCCGTTAGTTTTGACCTATGGATAAAAACTTGCGAGCCTATTGAAATAAAAAACAACTGCCTTATTATCGGGGCTAGTAGCGAAACTGCTAAAAAGAGAATTTTGGAACTACATAGCACTCAAATAAAACTTGCTATTGCCGAAGCATTTGAAGATGTTACAAGTTTTGAGATTTTTAGCCCAGAAGAAGCAAACGAATACGAAAGCCATAAAGAGAAAGAGCCAGCAAATGTAATTTCTAGCGACATCGTAGAGCAAGCAACAAATCGTAAATTAAACCCAAAATACACCTTTGATAGTTTTGTTGTTGGCAAGAGCAATCAGTTTGTTTACGCAGCAAGTCGTAGCGTCGCCGAAAATCCTAGTGGCAAAATCAATCCACTATTTATTTACGGTGGAGTAGGACTAGGTAAAACTCACCTTATGCACGCCATTGGTAACTACTTAGCTCAAACAAGACCCGAACTAAAAGTTTGCTATGTTACTTGCGAGCAATTTACCAACGACTATATTGACTCACTTAGAACATCTGGTAATAAAGATAAAAGCATTAGCCAATTTAGAGAAAAATATCGTAATGTAGATGTCTTGATTGTCGACGATATTCAATTTATCGCAAACAAACTAGAAACACAAGAAGAGTTTTTCCACACCTTTAACGACCTATATCAAAACAACAAGCAAGTTATTATTGCAAGCGATAGGTCACCAAAAGAAATTCCAACTCTAACCGATAGACTTACATCAAGACTTATGAGTGGTCTTATGCAAGACATTCAATCACCAGACTTTGAAACCAGAGTTGCCATACTAAAGAAAAAGGCACAAGAAGAAGGCTATAATGTCGACGACGAAGTTATCGACTTTATCGCAGAGAAAATAGACACCAACATTCGTGAATTAGAAGGCTCACTATCAAAAGTATGCTTCTATGCCAACTTGCTTGGCAAAAAATTTGCTACAATGGACGACGCAAAAGAAGCGCTAAAAGAAGAAGTTGCCGAAAAAACTAGCCTTAGTCCAGACACCATTATCGAAACAGTGTGCAAATACTACAATGTTTCAAAACAAGATTTGCTTGGCAAAAAGAAAAATAAAGAGTTTGTCGACCCAAGACAGATGTGTATGTATTTAATAACCGAACTACTTGACTTGCCACTAGCGAGTGTTGGAAAGATATTTGATAAAAAAGACCACACAACAATTATCTACGCAAGGGACAAGATTAGTGCGCAACTAAAGACCAATCAAAAACTCAAAGTAGAAGCCACAGACCTAAAAAATATGATAATGAAGCGATAAAATGTGAATATGTGGACAACTTAAAAAAGTTATACCTAAGTTATCCACAAGAAATTTTAAAAATTTTATAACTATTATTTCCACAATTATTTAATGTGTGTTATAATAAAAATGACAAAATTAATGGCTATCCACATACTCACAGTCATTAATAAGAAGAATATTATTTAATAAAAAAAAATTAATAAACAAAGGGAGAATGAGATGAAATTATTTTGTGAAGGTTTAGACTTAAGTGACGCAGTTTTGAAAGTTATCAAAGCTGCAAGCAACAAGACAACAAACCCAATATTAGAAGGAATCAAACTAGTAGCCGAAGATGATACATTAACACTAGTAGCAACAGACGGAGAACTAGCAATAGAAAAGAAAATAAAAGCAAATGTAGAAATCGAAGGTCAAACAGTAGTTCCAGGTAGACTATTTTCTGAGTTCGTTAAAAAGTTATCTAATGAACAAATAGAACTAACTCTAAATAGTAATAACCAACTAAAACTAAAATACACAGATAGTGAAGTATATATGCAATGTCTAAATGTTAGCGAATTCCCAGTAATTCAACAAATTAGCAATGCACAATTTTTCACAATGAAGCAAGCAGACTTTAAGGACCTTGTAGAAAAGACAATTTTCTGCGTAGCCCTAGACGACACCAGACCAATTCTAAAAGGTTGCTTGCTAGAAATTAGCAAATCTGGAGCAAAGAGCATTGCACTAGACGGCTACCGTTTAGCACTTGCTAAAAAACCAATCGTAGATTGCTCAACCGAAATGAAAGTTGTTGTTCCTGGTAGAAGTTTGAGCGAATTATCAAAACTACTAGATAACGATGAGTCAAACATTAGAATACTTGTTCAACGCAACTACCTAATGGCAGAAGTCAATAGCACAAAAATTATCACAAGACTACTTGGCACAGGTGATGACTACATTAACTACAACCAAATTATTCCAACAGAGTTCAAAACAACAGTTGTTGTTCAAAAAAATCAACTAGAACAAGCACTAGAAAGAGTTGCAATTTTGGCAAGAGCCAGCAACGACAACAGTGCAACATTTGAGTTCAAAGAAAATCTACTCACATTGCAAGCAAGAGCAGAAATTGGTAATGTAACCGAAAAAGTTACAGTATCAGTTGTAGGCGAAGACCTAACGGCAATATTCGATAATTTCTTTGTTAGAGAATGTTTGGGCGCAATTAGTGACGACTTTGTTAAAATCGAACTAAACGGACCAATTAACCCTTGCGTTATTGTTCCACACACTGGCGACGAATATCTATACCTAGTTTTGCCTATTAGACAATTTAGATAAAAAAACAAAAACGCTTTTAATAAGGCGTTTTTTTATGCTAACTTTTCAATAATGGTTGACATAGTTTTTAATTTCTTATATAATAAATTCGCTTTATAAAAACAAGTTGTTGTTTTTTTATTGTGCAAATTAATAAAAAAGGAGCAAGAAAGAAATGAAAAGAACATATCAACCAAAGAAAAGATCTAGAAACAAAGTTCATGGTTTTAGACAAAGAATGAAAACTTTCAACGGTAGAAAAGTTTTATCAAGACGCCGTCGTAGAGGCAGAAAAGTGCTAACTGTTAAGCACAAATAATTTTGTTAAAGTGATGAAAAGTGAAAAAAGAAAATAGATTAAAAAAACGCAAAGAATTTGCATACATCTTCAAAAAGGGTGAAAGCCTTAGTTCTAAACACATCGTGCTAACCTTCACGCCAAGCAAACTAAAAAAATATAAAGTTGGTTGTAGTTGTGGAAAAAAGGTCGGCAAAGCAGTTGTTAGAAACAAGGTCAAGCGTAGAGTAAAAGAAGCGGTTTATGCTAATAGAAATTTGCTCAAAGTGGGTTATAACTACATCTTTGTTGGCAAACAAAACTCTAGCCTTGCCACTTTTGAAGAAATAAAACAAGAAGTTGAATTTTTGCTTAGTAAAATGAGCGAAAATGTCCAGAAAAATGAGAAAAATAGTTAATATAATCTTTTATCCTATCAAACTCATTTGTTATGGACTAATATATCTATATAAGATTTTAATCTCTCCAATACTTCCAAAATCTTGTATTTATAAGCCTAGTTGTTCTAGTTACGCAATTTTGGCTATAAAACGCTTTGGAATTGTTGGAGGGATTTTTTTAAGCACCAAGCGAATCTTGCGTTGTAATCATCATCACGAAGGCGGGTTAGACCCCGTTCCAGACAACATAAAAGGAGATATAAAATGGATACTTTAAGTATGATACTTGCTAGCGATATGCCACCAGGCGTATGGCAGTCAATTATTGGCTGGTTTGCAAGTTTTATCACAAACTATGGTTGGACAATCATTGTCTTTACCATTTGCCTAAAGTTAGTTTTGTCACCACTAGATTTCTATCAAAAATTGTCTATGAGAAAAACTCAAAGACAACAGGCACTTCTAAAGCCAGAACTAGACAGAATTAACGAAAAATACGAAGGCAACAAACAACTTCAACAACAAAAAATGATGGAGTTATACAAGAAAAATAACATTAGCCCAGCAGGTGGTTGCTTGCCAATGTTTATTTACCTTGCTGTAACAATGTTTGTATTCTTCACACTTTTTGGTGCGATGAACAACATTAGCCAATACAAAATTAAAAATGAGTATATAAATCTTCAACAAGTGTATGTAGAAAACTATATCGACTTTAAGGGCGATTTTCTTAATGGCACAAAGACTATAGAAATTGATGGCGTAGAATACAATATAGATACTCTAAAAGACTTTGCAGACACAAAATCGGCTGACTACTTGCAAGAAGATGGAAAATACAAGATTGGCGAAGTTACTTTTGAAACAAAAGATGAGTTTGTTGACGCTTTTGTAGACACAACACTCAAAACTATTGCACAAGACAAAGTTTTGGATAACTTTACAGCAAACAAAACATCATTCTTGTGGATTAAAAATATCTTTAGACCAGACAACTATTCATCATCATTCCCAAACTATAACGAATTTGTAAAGTCGGTGGAAGACCTATACAAAGTAAAGACTACCAAGGACAACAGCAACAGACAATACTACTACGAAAGTATCGACAAGACAGTAGGAGAAAATGGCTTCTTCTATCTAGTTGATAGTTCAGTGGAAGATGCTAAAACACAAAATGCAGAAATGCTAAAAGCTGCAAAAGCACAAGGCGAAATTGACTTTAATAACATCACAAAGAGCGTTAGAGATACTTATTCATCTTGGAACGGATATTTCGTTCTAGTAGCCCTTGCAGGTCTTGCAACAGTGCTTAGCCAACTACTAGCAAACGCAGGTGCAAAAGCAAAGGCAAAATCAGGCGAAGAAGTAAAAATTTCTCAACCAGTAAACAAGATTATGTTAGTTGTTATGCCAGCCATTATGATTTGGCTCACTTGGGGTTATTCAGCAGCATTTGCGCTATACATCGTGGCAAACAGTTTCTCAAGCATTGCAATCAACTATCTAATCAACCTAATTGTAAACAAAGTTGACGCAAAAAACGAACAAAAAGAACTTGTTAAAATTTCGCTAAAAGACAGAAATGCACCAAGAGTTAATAAACAAATCGTTGGTGGCGAAATTGCTTCTAGTGATTACAGAATTCAAAAAAAGGGTAAAATCATTGAGCAAAAACAAGACAAAAAGTCAAAATCTAAAGAAAATGAACTAGACGAAGGAGATAAAAAGTAATGAAAAGTTATGAATTTCAAGCAAGAACAGTAGAAAAGGCTATCGAAAAAGGCCTTGCCGATCTTGGAAAATCAAAATTCGATGTAGATATAAAAATTTTGGAAAGTGGTGGCTTGTTCAAAAAAGCAAAAGTTCAAATTTCTTTTGACGACAAAGACGAGTTTTCTCTAGATAATTTGTTTGGCGAAGAAAAAAACGAAAAACCACAAGAAACCGAAAAGGCAGAAGAACCTATCAAAGAACAAGAAACTCAAACTCACGAGTGCAAGGAAACCGAAGAGCCAACCGAAGAAGTTTTGGAAGAAACTCTTGTTCACCTAGAAGTTGAACCAGAAAATCTTGATAGCGAAGAAAGAGAAGAAGTTAAAATTGTCGAGACCCAAGAAAAACCAAAAAGAGAAAGAGTTTACACTAACAATAAAGGTTCAAAAGAATTTATCGAAGGTTTGCTAAGCCATATGGGCGTTAGTGGCACAGTCGAAATCGAAGAGCAAGAAGAACACTCAAAAGCAGTAATTTCTACTGAGCAAGCCGGTGCAGTTATTGGCTATCGTGGTGAGTGCTTGTCTGCAATTCAATACCTTTCTAACATCGTAGAGCAAAAGAAAAACAAAACAGCCAAGAGACTAATTGTTGATGTTGCTGACTACAGAGAACGCAGAGACGACAGCATTAAAGATATGGCAGACAGAATGGCAAGAAAAGTTTTGAAAATGAGAAAATCAATCAAACTAAAACCAATGAATGCGTATGAGAGAAGAATCATTCACTCATACCTTCAAAAGTTTGACGGTGTTACAACTCACTCAGTTGGCGTTGAACCACATAGATGCTTGATAATAGATATCAAGAGAGATTAACAACTATCTATTTGAACCAATAACTTCAATGGCTTTTATGGAGCGAAAAAATGTATTCATTTTCGAGCGAACCCATTAAGAAAGGGGGTATTGGTGGGAAAACGGAAGTTTAGCCATTAGCAACTGGTTGCGTGTTGGCGTAAAAAACTTTTGTTGTCCTTCAAAGATAGTTGCAAAAGCATCGGAGACCAAAGATTCCCCCGAACCCCACAAACGCTTTTTTGAAAGTGGGGTATGGAAGTTTTTTTGAAAGCAAATTATGAAAGAATAAAAAGAAGTCGGTTATGGCTTCTTTTTTTGTATAGATGAGTCATCAAGAGTTTTATCAATACCTGCTTTAGAAATTTTTAGAATATAGATTTTGAAGACGTATAAGAAAACAATAAAATTTTTGACCTTACTTGGAAGTTGTTTGTATCATTTATGGCATATTTTTTCATATATAATGCCGAGGGGTTAAAAATGGAAAAATACGATGATTTTGCTTTTGCTAGCAAGGAAAACTTAGAGAACTTGTCTAAGGCTTATAATAGTAGTCTAAAAGTCGACGCACTAAACACTGGAGAAAGTAATTCTGGTGGTTCAACTTCGCCAAATAGAAATAGTGGGGCAACACCTAATTCACAAAATGGT
Source organism: uncultured Eubacteriales bacterium (assembly GCA_958420145.1). GTDB lineage: Bacteria > Bacillota > Clostridia > Christensenellales > UBA1242 > CAKVNM01. The sequence goes on from CATZIR010000013.1 coordinate 9,509, forward strand.
GCAACGCCAATTTCTCCAAACTTAGGCAATAACAGCACGACTACTCCAGCAACACCAGTTAAAACAACGCCAACTAAAAAAAGTAATTCGTTAGCACATTTCAATTTTCTTTTGTTCGCTATAATGCTGTCACTCATTAATGACAACGGTGGTGGCTGTGGCTGTTCTAACCGAAGATAATTTTTTGCTTGCAATTAAACAAAAAGTGCTACTTTGTTGTAAATACAAGTAAATGATAGTAAATACATATCTTGGCTTGATATGGAAAACAAAAACAAATAATTAAAATAAAAAAGATTGTAAATGACATATCGAAATTGTTGAAAAAATAAAAAAATTGCAAAAAAACATTAAAAAATGGCATTTTTTGTGCCACTTTTTATAAAAATTTGCAATTTTTTTTTCTGCTCGTTATTTATCAATGTTTTTCATTGTGAGTGAAATACGATTTTTTTCTAAGTCTACACCTAAAACTTTAACATCAACAATTTGACCAACGGAAAGTTCTTCGCTTGGGTGTTTAATGTAGTGGTCGCAAATTTGACTTATGTGAACAAGTCCGTCTTGGTGAACGCCAATATCTACGAATGCACCAAAGTCGATAACATTTCTAACAGTGCCTTTCAAGACCATTCCTTCTTTTAGGTCTTTCATTTCCATAACATCAGTTCTTAGCATTGGGGCAGGGAGTTCGTCACGAATATCTCTACCTGGTTTTAGAAGTTCGGTTGTGATGTCGTTTAGAGTAGGAACACCAATTCCAATTTGTTCGGCTGTCTTTTTCTCGCCATTTTCATTAATCAAACTTGGAAGATTTGCAACATTGTGATTTTCGATGTCGCTATCTTTTAGGTTGAATAGACTAAGCAGTTTTTCGGTTGCTTCGTAACTTTCTGGGTGAACGGCTGTATTGTCCAAAATATTTTTACCACCAACGATTCTCAAAAAGCCTGCACATTGTTCAAATGCTTTGTCACCAAGTTTTGCAACTTTTTTGAGTTGTTTTCTTTCGGTGAACGCACCGTTGTCTTCACGATATTTTACGATATTTTTTGCGATACCACTATTTAGTCCGGAAACCTTAGAAAGTAGACTTGGACTTGCTGTATTAAGGTCTACACCAACGCTGTTAACGCAATCTTCAACGACTCCGTCTAGCACTTCGGTTAGTCTTTTTTGTGGCATATCGTGTTGATATTGACCAACGCCGATAGATTTCACATCAATCTTGATTAGTTCTGCTAGTGGGTCTTGTAACCTACGAGCAATACTAACGGCACTTCGTTGTGTAACATCGTAGTCAGGGAATTCTTCTGCACCAAGTTTGCTTGCTGAGTAGACAGAAGCACCTGCTTCGCTAACTACCATATAACTAACTTTGCGTGGGCATTTTTTGAGCAAGTTAGCAACGAAGATTTCACTTTCTTTGCTGGCTGTTCCGTTACCGATACTAATAGCGTCTATCTTGAATTTGTCTATCATTTGCAAAACTACCATTTCACTTTTTGCAATGTCGTTATGTGGTGGAGTAGGATAGATAACGCTTGTTGCCAAAACTTTTCCGTTTTCGTCTATGGCAGCGAGTTTGCAACCTGTTCGATAAGCAGGGTCTAAGCCCAAAATTCTCTTGTGTTTTAGTGGTGGTTGCATTAGTAGTGGTTTTAGGTTTACTTCAAACATTTTTATTGCTTGTTCGTCGGCAACTTCTGTTAATTTGTTTCTTAGTTCTGTGTCTAGGCTTGGCATAATTAGTCTTTCAAAACTATCGACCAAGGTTTGTTTTAGTAACTCAATCCAAATGCTCTCGCCTTTCAAAAATTCCTTTTCTAGAATTTGCAAGCATTTTTCTTCGTTTGCTTCTATTTTAACAGCAAGACATTTTTCGCTTTCGCCACGGTTTATGGCTAAAATTCTGTGGCTAGGAATTGTCATTATTTTTTCTTTGAAGTTGTCATACATTGTGTATGTCTTAAAGTTTTCACCTTCTTTTAGTGTGGTGGAAATTTCGGCTGTTTTTTCCAAAAATTCTCTTAGTTTCTTTCTTGCTTCGGCATTATCGCTAACCATTTCGGCTACGATGTCGCAAGCGCCTTTGATTGCTTCTTCGCTAGTTTTTACGCCTTTTTCTTCATTAATATATTGGCTAGCAATTTCATTAACATCGCCTTCTTTGTCTTTTTGAGCAAGCATTTGTTTGGCTAGTGGTTCTAAGCCTTTTGCTATGGCGATAGTTGCTCTTGTTTGGCGTTTTGGTCTAAATGGTCTATATATATCTTCTAGTTCCGTCATAGTTTTTGCATTCTCGATTGATTGCATAACTTCTGGCGTCATTTTTTCTTGGTCGGTTATGAGTTTTGTGATTTCGTCTTTTCTCTTGTCGAAATTGCGTAGATAGGTTAGTCTATCGCTAAATGTTCTTAGGGTTTGGTCGTCACAACTTCCTGTCATTTCTTTTCGGTATCTCGAAATAAAAGGTATGGTGCAACCGTCGTCTAGCAAATCAATCACATTTTGCGCGTGATTTTCTTGCATACCGAGTTCTAGTGATAAAATTTTTGCATAATTGGTTTCCATATTTTCTCCTTGTTTTACAACAGACATATTTTATCATATCTACCAAAAAAACACAAAAAAAATACCCCTGTCACATTATTCAAAACAAAAAAATATAATGCTTTATGA
>CATZIR010000014.1 GCA_958420145.1 uncultured Eubacteriales bacterium
TTTATTTGATTGTTATATATTCGCCCGTGATGTCGTCCACCTTGCGAAGTTCTGGGGCTTGGTCTTTTATCTTGTTATAATATTTTAATGCTTTTGTTTTGTTGTAAAATATTTGTGTTTGTTGTGCATCGTCAAAGATAAACACAACATAATAAAATTTTTGTTTTTTCATTCTCTTTTTTAATTCCTTTTAATTTTCTTTGTTTTCGTGCCCCTGTGGGCTTGTTTTGTGCTTTCTTGGGTATTTGTTCGGCTTGGTGTCTTTTCGTGCTTTCTGGGGCTTATTTCGTGCCCCTGTGGTGCATCGCTTAAAAAGTAAAAAGGGAACAAACGCCGGGCGGGGTGGTTTTCCCTGCCTTTTTGTTTGCTCCCTTGCTTTTACAAGTCGCCACCCGTTGCCGGTGTGGGCTTATGCCTTGAAGTCTTATAATTTTATTATTAACAATCTTTTAAAATGTTCTTTGTTTGTTTCGCTTGTTTTTGTTTTTCCTGTCTTGGTGTCTCTATATTCAATTATAATGTTTTGTGTTTTGTTTTGTGTGTCTGGTTTTATTTCTTTTATTTTAAATATAGAGCCATCAACAAGCCCCATAAACTCGGAGCCGGGTTTTATGTCCTTTTCGTCAATCATTTTAGCCCCCTTGTTTATTTTTATAATATTGTATGTTGCTTTTAACAACTTCTAGCGCCATTTTATAGCCCGTTTGTATGTTTAAGTCCTTTTCCTTTTTTGCCTTGCTACTGTGTTTTATTTGGTCGTTTTTAATTCGTTCTATAATGTCGGCTATGGCTTGCTCCTGCTCGTTTAAAGAGTTTTCAAGCCATTTTAAAATTATTTCGCTTTTGTTTGGTTGTTCAATTTTTATTTTTAATGCTTTTGCAATTCTTTTTATTTGTTCGGCTTGTTCTGGTGTTGCCTGGTCTATTGCTTGCCCGTATGCTTTGCCCGGTGTTGGGTGTGTGCTTGTTAGTGCATCAATTAAAATTTTATTTGCTGAGTTATTATTCATTGTTGCCACCATTCAAGCAGGAAAAGCCCGCCGCCTTGCATTCTTCTATTTTTTCGTTTATTGCTTTTGTTGTGCTGTTTGCTTTTTCAATTCTACATTCGCCCCCGTGTCTAACTTCGTATGTTTTGGCGGTGTAGTTTATTATAATTTGCTTGATGCTGTAATTATATTTGTTTTTGCTCGTATATGTTTTTATAATGTCCATTAGTTCGCCCCCTTTTCTGGGTTTGTGTAAATGGTTTTGCCCTTGTATGTTAGTTTAATAATATTTTTTATTTTTATATCGTCATCGCTTCGCCCGTTGGTGTCTTCTAGTTTTGTTCGTGCTTGATATTCTAGCCCGTACCCGCTGAAGTGTGCATTTTCGCCCGTTCTATAATATGGCATTCTTGCAAGATCCCTTGCTTCATATTTGCCCGTTAGGGTTTCGCCGTTGTTCATTTCATAAAATACGGTTATTTGTTTTGCATCTTGTGGGATGCTGTTTTTTATTTCTGTTGCTTGTCTAAAATATTTATATTCGTTGCTTGTTTCAATCTCTTTTAAATACTTGTTTGTTAATTCGTGCATCATTTTTGTATATTTAATATGTTTTACTGTGTCTTCATAACTTGATGCAATAATATTTGCCACTTTGCCGGCTGGGTCTTGTATATACTGAAGTAGTCGGCTTGTGTCGGCGTGTGCTGTGTCTTGTTGTAAGTATGCAAAATTTAAAATATTTTCGTTGTTGTTATAATAGATTTGCTCGGCTCGGTCTCTTGCTGTGTGTTCGTTGCATTCGTCCGGCTCTTGGTCGTTTTCTATTTGTTCGGCTAGTTTGTTTAATTCTTTTGTTATATGTTCGTTTAGTTTGTCGTTTACTTCTGCAATTCTAATTGTTTTATATTCGTTTGGGGTTTCGTGTTGGTGTGTTTCTGGGTTGTATGTTTCGAAGTGCCTATTTAATGAATAACTAGCAAAATAAATTGCTTTTGTTTTTCTGTCAATCGTTGCTAAATATTCCGGCTTTTTGTCTATGCTTGCAATATTTCGTATATAGTCAATACAATATACAAAATCGAAGTTATTATTTATTTGAGTTTTAAAAAATAATGTTTGCCACCCGTTGCGGTCGTTTATTTGTAATTCTCTTTGTTTGGTATCTTTTAAATAGTTTAATATTTTTGTTTGTGTTTCGTTTAATTCAATCATTTTTAAATCCTTTTACCGTGCCACCCGTTGCGGTGTGGTCTTACCTGGTTATTATTTGCCCCCGTGTGGGGTGGTGGGTCTTTTCTTTGTTAGGGCTTGCCACCTTTTCCCCGTGTGTGTTTGTGCCTTGCTATTTTGTGAAGTGTTCTAGGCGTTGGGCGTTTGTGTTTAGGTTGTTAGCATTGCAATATGCTATAAACTCGCAAACAGTGTAAAGCCCTTTTAATAGTGCCCCGTTTAACATTCTTTGAAGGTCTTTTAATGGCATTGTCTTTTGCCTCCTTTGTTTTAGATTTGCCGCCCCCTTTGGTGGGGTGTGGTCTTATTGTTCTAGTGCAAGATCCACAACTTCGGCGACTTGTTCGACTTTTCGCCCCCGTGTCGTTTGCCTGGTGTGTGTTCGGCTTGGTATCTTGTACGATATATAATAACATATATTAAAACTAATTGCAAGCAATTTTATATAATTTATTAAAAATATTTTTATTTTGTTTTGTGTGTGTTGTGCCTGGATCTGCTGGGGCTGGATCTGCTCGGCTTTTTGCTCATTAAAACATATTAAAACAATTTAACCCATTAAAACTATAAAATAAAAACTACTTACATATTATTTAATATTAAAAACATTTTGCCCCATTAAAACTATTTAACAAACTACTTTTATTTTAAAATACTTTTTATTAAAACTATTTTATTATTATTTATTATATATTAAAACTAAAATAGTGGGGGTTAGTTCGTGCCCCTTTTCTTGGTGGTTGCATATCATAACAAAATATTTTTATTTTTTGCTTGCTTTTATTCGGTCGTTTAGATGCAAGTGTTATTTTTTATTGTTTTTTGTGGGTGGGCTTGGGGTGTCCCGCCCCTATTTTTTGGAACAGGTGCGAAAAAGCCGGTTACTCCCACCTCAGTTATAAAAATAAATATCAAACAAAAAAGTAGACAAAAGTAGAAAAAAGTGGCACAAAGTAGTTGACAAAACTGACAACACCGATTATAATGAAACTGACAAAACGGACAAGGGCGAGGTGCAAAATGGCAATAAGGCTGAAAAATAATGATGACAAATATAAGGACATTGAACGAAAGATGAATGTGGCTGAGAATGAAAAGCAATTTGAGTTGCTATTAGAGAACTTTATAAACACGGGCAATTATCTAAACCAGCAAATGAACTTGGGCGATTACTTGGCGAGCAAAGGTATTGAGTGGGTTGGCGATAACCGAGTGAACACGACCGAGATTGTGGTTGAGTGTCAAAGGGCGATTGGACAATATAAACGAGTGCTTTATTGTTTGAGGCGATACCTAAGAGAGCGAATTGAGGACTGCAACTTTGATGGGTTGATTGCTGGACCTGGTGTTGATGAATATTACGAGATTGATAAAAAGATTGTCGAGTTGGCAAAGAGATTTAATTGTGAGGTTGGAAATGGCGAAAAGTAAAAGATACGAATTTATAAGCAAGTTGAGGTCGGCTTTAAATAAAGAGACTGAGAGAATGTTAAATAAGCAAGCGAGATATATGGCTAAAAGGGTTGGCTGTGGTGCTGAGGAATATAAGCCACAATTTGCATTTGGCATCAATTTCTGTGCTGAGAGACCTTTTCATTTGAGTATTCAAGCGAGTGGTTGTCATTATTGCACACCGAGAATTACGATGCCTTACAAATACTATGAGGCATTTGAGGTGGCGATTTGTGATGATGGTAAGATGGTGTCGGCTCAATGCTTGCTTGGTGGTGGCGATGAACTTGCTGAGGAACTTGATAAATACTTTGGGGGCTCAGTATTTGGCTATGTGCCTGCTGAACTTGTTGAAAGGTTGTATCAAAGATGCAAAAAGCAATTTGGCTTGATTGAGGTGCAATAATGTTATTGTTGAGTGATTTACTAATGGTGGTTGCCACTAGCAATGTCGAAATAAGCGATAGAGATGGCAAGGTTGTAGCCAAAGGGACACAATTTAAAGATGTATTCCCTCTTGGCTCTTGCAAAGTGCTTAGAATTGATGTTGGCGATTATGACTGTATGTATGTGATGATTGATACGGGGGTCAAAAAGCAATGAAAATAATTAAGCATTGTAATTATAACAAGGTTATCACTTGTGAATGTTGTGGGACTATATTTGAGGTTGATGATGCTGACCTAATTGTCGATAAGGAAACATTGACCTTAACATTTGATTATAAAAATATTTATCATACCTATGTACAATGTCCCGTGTGTAAGACCTATAACGAAATTGAATTTATAAAAAGCGAGGAAAATGCCGATGAAAATAGAAATAATTAAGTTTAAGTGTGATATTTGTGGCAAGGAATGTGATGGCGACAAGACATTCCACCTTAACTACCCACTTATCTTTGTTACAAATCAACAAGATGGTGCATCTAGTAGACCGTATATTGAAAATAAAGGTATTGATGTTTGCCACGATTGTGCTGATAAGATACTAAAAATTGAGGCAAGTGGCGCTATGGGTTATGACACATTGAAAATAAGAGAGGCTGAAAATGATGAAAAGGCAGATTAAAATGTCGACTATCGCAAAAATTCAAAGATGCACAATGCGAATTTTTGAGGCACAAGACCAAGATTACCCAGATAATAGAATTGTTGCGAGCAACGAAAGGGCTATACAACACTACCTTGACGATATAACTAGCGACACTAATGAGCAATGCAAGATATTAAATGCCATTGAAAGCGAAAATTTTAACACAAAAGACTATACTTATAAGCCAATTTGCGATAATTTGAGAGCACTTGGCTATGAAGTTGTTGAGGGTCAGTAATGAAAGAAAAAAGATATTTTATTGAATGCCCTTATTGTAGCAAAGAGCAATATTGCACAAAGTCAATTTTCCATTGTATGGGCGTGTTTGATATGGGTGGCGGAAATTGTTTAGATTGTGATAAGCACTTTCAAATCATTTACGATCCACAAACTGACACAATGAAAACTCGCAAATGGGAAGAATTTGAGCAAGAAATAAAAGAGAAAAAGGAGAAAAAAGATGCCAACAAGCAATCATAGACGAGATATAGAATTTCAATTCAAGTATGAGGGTGCTGATTACTATTTCGATGGTCTAAATATCGAAACTGAAGACGGTATTTTCGTTTGTAGATGCGATATTACTGCATTTGATATGGAATACAATGAACTTAACCTAAAAATTTGTTGCCTTGTAAGTTTAGATGCCTATTTTACTGGGTATAGTGCTGGTAAAAGAGCAAAATTGAGCGAAATTCAACAAGTTTTAGGTATTAGATAGGAGAAAAGTTATGACTTTGGAACAAGCAAGAGCAAATATTGGCAGATATGTTACTTATGTGCCATTTGAGGGTTGTGATAAGAGCCAATACGAACTTGGTGTAATTACAAGTGTAAATGATAGGTATGTTTTCGTTAGATATGGCAATCAAATCAACTCGAAAGCAACTAGACCGGAAGATTTAAGGTTTTAAGAGGTGTTTTTATGAATAAAGGCGAATTTATTGTTGCTATTAACCAAATAAGTGCCTCATACAACTGGGATTGGGACAAAAGGGATGGCTTTAACGAGTGTAAGAAAAGAATTATTGAACTTGCTAACGATTTAGATGAGCAAGGGCTTACTGTTGATGCCTTTAAACTCTATAAAGAGACATTAAACGAGATGAATGAGCGATATAATGACCTTTTCACTCTACAAAGACAACTTTTTGAGGCTAATAATAGCAAAATCTTTATGGAAAACGAGAATAGACGATTATTTGAGGAAAACGAAAAGTTTTTGCACGAAAAAATGCTTGCTGAGGAATTTATAAGCAAGCACGGGCTTTGGGAAAAGTTTATGAGGGAGACAAAGAAAGATGAAACCGAAGATGACGATATTGATTGATAGAATGCCCAAATCTTGTAATGAGTGCCCTTTTTGTGAATGGTTTGACAAAGATGCTCACGGAAAAGGAAAACACGAAGTGGCTTGTTATCTAATGGGAACTTGTGGCAACATTCTCTATGGCGACCAATTATCGCCAAAAAAATGTAATGCTCTTATGTTAAAGAAAAACTATGTGCAAAGTTATGTTTATGCTGTTTTAGACGAGGCTGAAACTGAATTTACAAAATATTTGCCATTAAAAGATAAAACTGGTGCTGGCTACTATGCTAGCCTAAACAAAATTAGGGAGAAATTTATAAATGCCGATTTTACCAGAGAATAAAAAGAGATACCCTGCAAATTGGAAAACCGAAATTAGACCGAGAATACTTGCAAGGGCTAATAATTGTTGCGAAAATTGTGGTGTGCCAAATAAATCATTGTTGGTTTATAGAAATAATAAACTTAACGACATAGTCAAACCGACTGATTTTGTTTATGATTTGCATAAAAACGATGGTGGCAAAACTTGGACAACTTACGAAGATGGCAAACTTGTAAGATATAGATTGGCTCTTGTTGTTCTTACTATCGCCCACCTGGACCACACACCAGAAAATTGCAACGATGATAATTTAAGGGCTTGGTGTCAAAAGTGTCATAATTCTTACGATGCTAAACATAGAGCCGAAACAAGGAGTAAAAATGCGAAAGTTTAAAACAAAACAAGGTTTAGTGGTTTACGAAACTGATGCAAAGACAGTAATTGATGCTTTTGACGGTTTAGGTTTGTGCGATGCTTGTTGTACTTATTCGCCTAAGGGTTATTACATACCTGTCTTAAATAGTTATTATTGCCCTAAATGTTATGAAGATTGGCTTACTAGGGCTAAAAAGTTTGCACAAGATGAGTGGTATGAAACTAGAAAGATTGATGAGTTTGAGTTTATGCTTAAAGTTTTAGGAATTAAATTTTCGGAGGAATTATAATGCCAGATTATATAAAAGACTTAATGGGTTTGTTTGATGGTAGTTTTATAAACCAAAACAATGAATTGATATTATGCCCTAGAACAAATCTATATTTTAGGCTTGAAGATGTACATAATGTCGAGGACTGTTGCTATAAAATTGTTTCTTGGTGTAGCCGAGATGCTAGCAAAAGCGAGCCCTACCACTCTCAATGGAGAAATGAACGATATAGAGAGTATGTTAGGAATGCTATAAACACTTTTCTTGGAACTGACTTTACTGAGGACGAATGGCTGGAAATATATTGCAAATATGGTAATGGTTGCCATAAGGACGAATGCAAAGAATTTATAAAAAATAAAATTTTAAAAGGTTAAAACTATGAGTGCTGAAGATTTTGAAGGAATTAGAATGTTGGCGAAACAAAATCACGCCGAAAGGGTTGCTAAAACACCAGAGAGAATTGAATATGCCGAAAAGCGATTTAAAGATGAAAATATTGCTTACAAGATCCTAAACAAAAGTATTGGACACTTTCACGTCTTTGACGAATTTGGCAATTTATTTCAATTTTGGGCATCGACTGGGAAAATAACCTATGCCAAAAACACAAAAGACGCAAGAGGGTTTAAATCTTTTACCGATGAGAGAGGTATTGAAAATTGCATTAAGATTGTTAAATATCGCAATTTAAAGCGCCAAAACTCAAAAACGAAAGAGATTTGCGACAAAATTAGAAAGTTTGCAAATGAGTATCGAGTTAGTGTTTTAACCGATGAATATGTGAACTATTATGACCTGCTTGACTTGTTGAACGATATAGAAAAGGGAGACAAAAATGTTTAATAGTTTAGAAAAAGCAATGGAAATTGTACTCTTTATAAAAGATTATATTGGCGATGGCGATAGGTACTCTATTGATATGAAAGAACTTTTATTTATTTGTGAGGACTATATTGATGCACATAAAAGTTGTGATGCTATGAGTTATGAAATTGAAAGCCTAAGGAATTATATAAGGTTGCTTGAAAAAGAAAATAAAGAATTAAAGGAGAAACCTTAATGGAACTATATGTTAAAGGCGAATTGCCTAAAAGTTGTTGGGAATGCCCTTGTTTTAGAAATGACCTAGAACAAGGTTGTGGGCTTGATGATGAGGGTAAAGACTACTTTTTAGACGAAATTGATGGTGGCGAATGCCCACTTAAATCACTTGCCGAACACGATGGGTGTATTTGTAAGAGAATTAAGCAAGGAATTGAAGATAAAGGAATTGTAAGCCCCAATTATGCTGATGGCTCTTGTGATTACTGTATCAATGAGGGTGCATTAGATGATGTTTTAGATGATGTCATAAAGGAGACTTCTAACAATGACGAAATATAATTTAATTTCATTTATTATTTGTTTGATTATTGCAACGGTAAACATTGTTGCTGCATTCATTTGGGGTGCTACACTTTTCTCAGTTGTTTGTTGTTGGGTGTGTTATATGGCTTTTGCTCTACTTATTTTCACACAAGAAAAAACAATTAAAAGAATACGAGACCAACAAAAACTTGAAAGAAAAATCTTTTTAGATTTCTTTAATCGCTCTGTTGAAAATAAAAAGGAGAATAATGATGAAATACAAGATTAAGCATTGGAAATGTTTTTGTGCAACACTTAAAGATACATTAGAATGTTGGGCTAACAAACTTGATAACGATTTTCTTGGTGTTTTGTTGGGAAATGTATTATTTTTCTCAACTATGATTATCGGTTTCCCTATATTTCTAATTCTTGCAACTATTTGGTATGTTAAGCGAGTAAAACTTATCAATAGGGCTTTGCCTGGCGACGAAATTGCTATAAGGTCAATGATTAAGCAAGGCTATGTAAAAAAACTAAATAAGGACCAGATACATATTATCGAGGAAAAAGAGACTATTAAAAAGCAAACCTCTAAGATTTTACAAGATGAAAGGTCTAAAAAGTTATTTAACTATGGCGATGTTCTCTATACCGTGCAAGGCAAATCACGAGTTATCGAGTTTTATGTTGATAAAATATCGTTTAAGGTTTTCAAATGTTCTGGTGGCGGCAAAATCGGTATAAGAGAGTATTGGTGTAATTGTTATAGACACCACCTACCTCACTCTAACAATTTTGGAAATTGGAGATGTCGACATAATCACAATTTGTTTAGAACTGAACAAGAGGCTTATGCCTACCTAGATGAACTTAAACAAGGAGATAAATAATGAGTAGAAAAGGTTATTTTATAATTAGTGCTATTTTATTTGTTTTGGCGATTGGTTTGGTTGTTTGTGGAGTTTTAATGTTTAATGCTCTGCCAGATGGCTATACTGCCGGTACTAATTCATCTACTAAGCACGATTTAATTGGTATGGGGTTGTGTTGGTGTTTTATATTAGCATTTGGTTGTTTGGCTGGTGCTATTGGAATGCTAGCCGCTGGTTTAAGTTATAAGGGGTATGATTGGTAAAATGATAACGATATTATTAAGTGTTCGCCCAGAATGGGTTGCGAAAATACATAATGGCGAAAAGTTAGCCGAAATAAGAGGTACAATACCTAAAAAGGCAATGATGAAAAATGAGCCCATAAGAGTTTGTATTTATTGTACGAAAGACACAAAGAGAATTTTAGCAGGCACACCACTTGTTGAAAAATCTTGGAAATGTTGGAATAGAAACGAATGGAGTGCACAAGAAAAGAAAGATTGTGGCTATGGGGCTTATAATGGCAAAGTTGTGAGTGAATTTATGTTAAATATGACTGAATGTTTTACAACCGACTATCGAAAGAATGCTGAACAAACTGCACGAATTTGCAAACTAAGTTGTGTTAGTTTTGACGAGATGGCTGATTATGAGGTTGGTAAACCTTGCCTATTTGCTTGGCATATAAGCCATTTACATATTTACGATAAACCAAAAGAATTGCACGAGTTTGGCAATTATGAAACTAGATATAGTAAGGCTCGTAAAAGCCAAATAACTGGTTGGTTTCCATTAAGGCGACCACCTCAATCTTATTGTTATGTGGAGGAAAAAGATGCCTAAATATTATGTTAGACAACCAGATAATAAAATTGCACTCTACTCAACCATTGTCGATAATTGGCTATATAAAGATATGACTGAAGATGAGTTTTATAAACTGTTTTGTGAAAGAAATGGCAAACATACATTAGAGGTCGCTTTACAGCACATTGACAAATGGACTGATTATGCTGAATGTGAAAAACATATCAATGCAAATTGTTTTTGGGTCGGCAGCAAAGTTAAAAATTATACACAAGAACAGATTGAAGAGTTTGTAAACAAAACTGGTTATGAGGAGAAAAAGTAAATGCTAGATTTAAGACAATATAGACCAATAATAATGATAAAAGACAAACAAAGTGGCAAAGTGTTTGAGTTTGGTACAAGTTCGCACGATAGATTGGTTATAAGTGATGATAATAGAAAACTTACCTACCTTAACCTGCAAAATGGCGATGGATCATCGTGTGGCGATTACGAGTTCTATTTCGAGCACGACCCAGACCTTAATGCTGAATACGGGTTTTATGAAAAGTCTATATCAAACCAACAAATCGAAAGTTTGGAAAATATTGCTGAAGATTGTATGGGCTGGCTAAGGCACAAAGGTTATTTGAATGTTGAGGACAATGTTGAGGCATTTACCAACGTTCTAAATCAAATGATAAATGAATTAAGGAGACCAATAGAATGAAAGATTTAAAAATTCCTAACAACTTAAAATTTGAGGGTGCTATTTGGTATGGAATTCTTGGTATTATAAAATGCCGAGATAAGCACGACAATGAGATTAAAATTTATGTAGGCAAAGGCTTAGGTTTGAGTGAGCAGGACGATATTGAACGAATTATAGTCTTAGGAACTAAATACTCGGCTGACGAATTTATAAAATTAGTCGAATGGTTAGTTAAATAACCTAAAAGGAGAACTTACAATGAAATTTTGGCTAGGCTGTGCACTTGTAATATTTGGACTTGTTTGTATTGTTATTGCCATTGTTTGGCAACAAGTTCTTTGTTTTCAAAAGTTTGGTGTGATATTTGATGAGATATTTATTCCTCATTGGAGTGCATTTTTCTATCTAGGTGTTATACCTGGTGCGATTGGCTATTTCATAGCAAAAGAATAAAATTAAAGGAGAAATCTATGGAAAGAGATGCTTACATTTTTAAAAGAGTTAAAGAGCATTACAATGAAATAAAAGACAAATATGAAGTTGTGGGTGTTTTCTTACAAGGCTCACAAAACTATGGGCTTGACATTTACGATGATGACTATAAGAGCGACATAGACACAAAAGCAATCGTTCTGCCCACATTTAAAG
>CATZIR010000015.1 GCA_958420145.1 uncultured Eubacteriales bacterium
TGCCTTTTGTTCTTGCTTTGTTTTAACAAACAAATAAACAAGCCACGCTAGACCAAGCACAATCATTACAATAGAAATTAGTTGCGATACCCTAACGCTTCCAAAATACAAACTATCTGTTCTAAGACCTTCTACCAACAATCGTTCTATTCCATACATAACAAGATATAGCGATGTAGAAAGTCCAACTTTGTTTGTTTTTCTATAAACAGTATATATAGTTATGAATATTATCACGCACCACAAACTTTCGTAGAAAAAGGTTGCATAGTGCCACAAACCATCTGCTTCGATAAATACGCCAAATGGAAACCATTTTAGTGCTGGATTGGTTATTTCGATGCCATATGCCTCTTGATTAAAGAAGTTACCCCACCTGCCAATAGCCTGTGCCAAAACCAAGCAAGGAGCGATTAAGTCAAGGTATTTCAAAACATTCTGCTTTTTTATTCCTGCATAAATCCAAATGCCAATTAGTGCCAAGAAAACGCCACCATATAGCATTAATCCACCCGAGCGAATGTCTAAGATTTTAGCAAATGTCCAGTCGCTAGGGTAAAAAATAACATAGCCTAATCTTCCACCAATCACTGCAAGTGGGAATGCAATTAGTAGTAGTTTGTATGGCAAGTTTTCGTTATATTTCTTTTTCTTGCATAAAATAATGCATATGATTAGTGCCACTGCATAAGCAAGTGCCATTGTTATTCCATAAAATTTAATTTCCAAACCAAAAAGTTTGAAGCCACTAGGTATAGATAATAATTGTTCCATATTTTTATTATATATAATATGTTATATAAAGTCAATTCATTATAAAATTATTAAAGCAAAAAAGATACACCTAATGGCATATCTTTTAATATCTAGTTATTTATTTTTAAAATCTTCTAGCCTTGCGTTTTTTATTGCAATTATTACCACGCCCAAAATACTAATCACTACAACCCCTGCCACAGCTATAATTATAATAAGTGTGGTTGTATCAAGTGTTGAAACATTTTCTGATGGTTGTTCCTCACTTTTATCACTATAAAGTTTCAAAGTCATGTTGTTATCACTTGAGGTTAGTTTTGTCATCCTCATTACATCATAATCTTCCATAGAATAATGCATACCCACTGGTGCAACAAGAATTATTGCTGCTGCTCCGCTATCCATATTTGGTGCAACAATCTTACCAATATTGCAATCTGAACATTCAATAATATATTCATTATATTCTTTTATGGTTAAATCATCTAATGATTTGTTGAAATACTCACAAAGTTTTATTACCCTTTCTTCTGGAGTTTTCAATTCTAATAATTGTTGACATTTCTCATCACTTAGAAAATGTGAAAACATTTTAGAAAACATACCATCCGCAGAACATTTTTTTGTGATAACAAAATTTTTACCCAATATTAATTCTCCAAGTGAAGTGCTGCCAAACATACCTTGCATAAGGTTAACATTTCTTGTATCAAAATCACTTAAATCGAGTACAGGTAAATAAGAAAAATTATAGAACATACAGTCCATATTTATCACTTTACTTGTATTGAATTTCCCCATAGAAAATGATGTTAATGATGAGCAACTATCAAACATTGAACGCATACTTACTACATTCCCTGTATTAAAATTGCTTACATTTAACGATGTTAACAATGAACAGCCCTAAAACATACAAGTCATATCTTTTACATTACTTGTATTAAAACTACTAACATTTAAAGAAGTTAATTTTGAACAACCTGCGAACATCTCGTGCATATCTGTTACTTGACTTGTATCAAAATTTCTTAAATCAAGTGTAGTTAAAGCTGAACAATCTGCAAACATGCTCCACATGTCTCTTGCATCGCTTGTATCAAAATTGCTTAAATCCAATGAAATTAATGATGAACAACTATCAAACATACAATATACATTTATTACATTGCTTGTATCTAAATTAAAAGTATCAATAGTTGTTAATTTTGAACAATTCATAAACGCACTAGATAAATCAGTTAGTCCTTCCACTTTGCCACAAACTAAATCGCCAGCAAGATTGTTGTCGTTTACTTGCAATTTACCGTTGGAAATTATGATTTTTCCACTACTAATTAACTCATTCCAAGAACTACCACTAATTAAAGTTGTTGTGCCAGTGTGGTATAAGCCTGGGCTTTCGCGTCTTTGCTCAATCTGTGATTGGGTTAGCGACGCAGCTTCAACTTTTTGTGGTTTTGAGTAGCCATTAATAGCAAAAATTGAACTGAGCATCAATATTGCCAAGAGTAGCAAAACCATTAAAAACATATTTCGTTTTGTTTTACTTATAATTTTCTCCTAAATTTTTTCCTTATTCCATTTTACCCCACCCCGATTAAAAGTCAAGCAAATTGCTATAACTTGATATAAATTCTCAATAAAAGTGCAAATTTTGCTTTGACTTTTAGCAAAAGTGGTCGAGACGATAAAAATAGAATTTACAAAGTAAACTATGCATAATTAACTTTATTTGGCTAGTGGGTATTATTGCAACAAAAAAGCAAAGAATTTTCTTCGCTTTTTACTACATTGTTTCTTGTGATGATTTTGATTCTTTTAATTCATTTGCTTGTTGCAAAACTCTATTTTTGATTTTTTCTACTGTTTGGAAGAAATCTTTTTCTTCTTCTATTTCGTATGGTCTGCTTTCGATAGTACCCTTTGAAGGATTACTCATATTTGTTATTTCAACTACTAAAACAACTGCTGCAATGTCTTTCTTTTGTTTTTCTGCTTGTCTTTTAGTAATCTCGCCGTTTTCAAGTTTCTTATCAATTAATTCTTTTGCATTTTTAACTGTAAGAACCATAGAATTTGCTTTTCTAGCTTGTTTTGTTCTAGATGTTTTAAGTCCCTTTACTTCAAACATTTTTTTATTAAGTTCTTCTATAAACTTATCAAGGTCTGTTGTAGAAATATTAACGCAAACATTCTCATTTGGACATTCGCCATTTGCTGTCATAGTTCTTGTTTTAACCTTAAAGATAAATCTAGGTTTTGATTTGTCTGCATCAAGATCAATTAGTTCTTTTTCCTGTGTTGGAGTTTGAACTTCTTCTTCATTATTTTCTTTTTCTTGATCTTTTGAATCATCAATATTTTTTGAGCCAGTAATACTGCTTGTTCCATCGTCTGTATTAGGTTGTTTATTTGAGTTAGAATCTGTATCTTTTGGAGTTTGTTCTGATGCAATAGCTGGTTTTAAATTTGATGGTTTTGTTTCAGGTTCAAGAACTTTTTCTTCACCTTGTTCTTTAATCTCTGTATCTATTAGTCTTTTTGCTTTTTCTTGACGTTTAGTTAGGTCTTTAACATCTGTTTTTACATTTTTTAGTTCTTTTTGTTTTTTTAGTTCATTTTCTAATGCTAAAAGACGCTTAGAAGGATACCTTGGTAAACGAAGCGCAGGTATAACAGTTAGTGCAACTACATTTACTATTGCTCCCAAAATTAATCCAGAAAGCAAAAATGAGAATGGTGAGAACGCAGTCAACGCATTTCCCAAAAATGCAGCACCAATGATAGCAGCCGCAGAAATAATTTCCTTTAACCACCACTTGCTAAACAATTTTTTGCGTTTGTATTGGGCATTTTTTCTATCATTTTCTAGTCTTTCAACTAATTGTTGCATTTCTTCTTCATTATTGTCTTTTGCATGAATTTGTTTTAGCCAAATTACATACTTTTTTGGACTCAAAATTTTAGCATTACTATATTCATTAATATTAAATTCTTTCTTTGCCATAAATGTCCTCCTATAAATTTCACTAATAATATATCACCAACTAACAATTTTGTCAATAGTCATATAAAAAATTTTTGTTTATTGTGACAATTGATTTTCTTCAACTACTTGTTCCTTGTTAGTATTATCTATATATACATATTCTATTTGTTTTGGATAGTGAACATCTACCAAAATATTGTCATATAGTCTCTTGATATTATATTCATCTCGCTCTGTATAATCGTAAACATCGGCAAAGCCTTTGATGTTATACCACATAAGTGTTTTACCAAAGTGTTTTTCATCTTTTAGGTCTGCAAAACCTAATGTGTGCATTAATTCATGTCTAACTACTCTACTTAGTTTCTTTTGGTGCATTTCTTCTACTGTAGGTCTAACATAATCCGACAAAGTGCTTGTATCCATAAAGTCAGTTTCGTTTATAACAATGCTAATTGGATAGGTAATTTTGTAATTGCCATTGTAGTGATATTTTGTTATCCCTACTACACTATCGTTTGCTATTGCACCTTTTGAAATATTGATATTAGCAGTTAGATTATAGTTTGGATTGTCAATTATAGTATAGTTTAGATTATCACTTATTTGATCTAGTCTATTAACAGCATCTATAACTTCTTGTTTTTCTTGGTCGCTAAAATTAGAAATTGTAACAGAAATAGGATTTTTGAATTTATCTAGTGTTAAAATTCTGCCGTCTTTAGATTTTTGCATTAAATCATTTAAACCTTCGAACTTTCTTTTTTCACTAGTTAGGGCAACCTGTTCACTAATATAGTCGTAAAGTTGTGCGCCAAAAAATCCTACACTTGAACCTAGCACGACTTCCAATGTGACCATTAATGCATATTTTTTAGATTTCATAATATTTCCTTTTAAAACTCTAATTCTTCTTGCTCGGTATTGAATTTTTTATTTTGTTCTTTATAGATATTGTTTGACGAATTAATGCTATAGTAAAGTTCTTTTGGATGTTGCACGGAAACTAACATATCATCGTATATTTTATTAATGCAAGCCTTGTCTCTTTCGGTGTAGTCTGGGACTATTTCAGCATTCTCAGTTGAATACCACATAATGCTCTTATCGTAATGTTTTTCGTCATACAAATCGCAAAAGCCCAAAGTGTGCATTAGTTCGTGTTTTACAACATGGCTAAGCATATCATTTTCTTTAATATCAATGTCTTTAAAATGATTTGAATAAGATTCATTAATATTAATAAAGATAGGGTAAGTTATCTGTGCCTTGCTATTATAGTTTAGATTTGTGGTTGCTACCGCCAAAGGCATTGACAACTTCTCTTTTTTATCAATATTAATATCTGCTGTGATAGAAACATTTGGGTTATCTAAAATATTATAGTTTATGTTAGGGCTAATTTCATCAAGCGTGTTGATTGCGTCAACAATTTGTTCCTTTTCTTTTTCGGAAAAACTTTTTGCAAGAGTAACAGTTATAGGTTCTTTAAATTTCTCAAGAGTTATAACTTTCCCCTTCATATCAAGCATAAGTTCATACATATCACCATACTTTTCTTTGTCTGCCAAAGCAATTTGTTTTTCTACTTCGTCATTATACAAACTTAGTGCAATATAGCCCATTGGACAGCCAACAGAAATTAAAAATGATAATGTTAAAACAATCCCGTTTCTTTTCATAAAAGTATTTTATCACACCTATCTACAAAATGCAATAGCACACATACAAAATTTATGTGCTATTTTTTTATTTCAACTAGAAATTAGTTTAACTCCAACTCGTCATCTTGAGGTTTGTATATAGGCATATTTTCTATATAAACATTCATTTGGGTTGGATAGTTAACCGATACTAAAATATCGTCGTAAATTTTTTTAATAGACGCCTTATCTCTTGGTGTGAAGTCTTTTACCACATTAGTGTTTTCAGACGAATACCACATAATAGTTTGGTCGAAATGCTTTCTATCGTACAAATCTGCAAATCCCAATGTATGCATCATTTCGTGCTTCATAACATAAGAAAGATAATCACTTTCATTATAATCCACATTTTCATAGTAGTCCGAAAAACTTTTTTTGATATTAATAGATATTGGAAACACAATTTTTCCTTTACCATTAAAACTTAGGTATGTTTCAGCAACAGATGTTGGTCTTTTCAATTCATTGCTTTTATAAACTGAAATATCGGCAGTGATTGAATAATTGCCATCATCAAAAAGTTGATAGTTTACGTTTTGACTAATATCGTCTAACGCATTAATTGCCTCTACAAGTTGTTTTTTCTCGTTGTCGCTAAAGTTTTCTGCAAGCTGAATTGTGATAGGCTCCTTAAAATCTTTGAGCGTGATAACTTTGCCAGTACTATTTTTTAGCATAAGTTCATACAAGTCGCCGTACTTTTGCTTTTCGGCTGGCACATTAAAATTACTAATAAAATTATCAATACCCTTTGCACCTAGATATCCCAAACAAAAACCAACTGGACAAACTACACTTAGAGTTAAAATCATTTGAATTTTTCTTTTATTTTCTTTTTTCGCACTTATATTTTATCACATAACATTCAAAATTACAATAGTGTTGCAAGAAAAAAAGTTTGGATTATAAACCCAAACTTATATATATTGCATTGTTTATTTGATTCATTTTTTGATAGTCTAGTTCACCAATTTTTTCCTGTAGTCTTCGCTTGTCGATGGTTCTAATTTGTTCTAGTAGTGCCACCGATGGCTTGCTTAGTCCGCACTCCACGCCAGCTTCTATATGAGTAGGCAATTTTGCTTTTTCTAGTTGGCTTGTTATTGCACAGACAATCACTGTTGGTGAATATTTGTTTCCTATGTCGTTTTGAACAATAAGTACTGGCCTAACACCACCTTGTTCACTACCAACCACTGGACTTAAATCTGCATAATAAATTTCGCCACGCCTTAGCATACTATTCTCCAAGAAATTTTTTGAAAATCTTTAGACTTTCGCTATCGCAAAATTCAAATTCCTTGCAAATATGTCTTTCAAAATCGACATTTTTTGGGTCGGAGTAAAAATTGCGATAAGAAACTTCTATATCTTCTATCTTTATATTATGATAAGGGTCGGTCATTTTGTGACTTAGTCCACCAAGTTTGTACTCTCTAGATAGAATAATAAGATTTTCGTTTTCCATAATATTCTCCACCTTTGCTAATTTTAAACATAAAAAAAGCCATTAATTTATGGCTTCAATTATATATTTTGTCGTTTTTATTTTTTTATGCAAAACTACATTGTTTTTTCTTCATTCTTAATAAAATCGTTGCTAATTTCAAAAATAAGAGAATTGTTTTTTCTGATGGCAATGCTGTATCTAAGCGACATTTCATTGCTTGTTTCAAGATTCATCAAATGCTCATAAATTTTGTTTTGAAGTTCAAGACAGTCTTTAAAAACTTGCTTTGATTTTTCAAACTCTACTTCTCTATATGAACTTTTTGTATCATAGTAAATTTTTCTAGAATCTAAAATTAAGTCATTAACTCTTCTAAGAAATAAGACTAAAACTTTTTTCTTTTTCTCATCTTCCATAGTTCCATTAAGAACATCTTTCATATTGTCACTGTACATTTGTCTTTTTCTTAAAATTTCTGAATATTCTGTCATAAATTTTTCACTTGCCATATAATCTCTCCTATTTACATTAGAATTATAGCATAAATCAATAATATGTCAATACTAAGTTTTAAAAAATGACAGCACTTGGCTATTATTTTTCCGCCTTCTTGTTTATAACTTAATACCTAAGCAAATACAAATAATTAGCAATATTTTACTTAAAAACTTTTTTAAATTTTCGCTAGACTTTAATAATTTTTTTCTACTAATCTACTTATAGTACTTGACATACGGCATAAGCATAGTCGCCGTCATGGCTAATACTAATATCTATTTGAGTGCAGTTTATACTAGATAGATAGTAGTTTAGTTCAGGTGTAAAATTAAGCATAGGCGCTCCGTTTTTCTCGTGCAATATTTCTAAGTTAGTTAATCTTATTTGCCCGCCAATACCCATTTTTAAGGCTTTTAGAATTGCTTCTTTACAAGCGTAAAGTCCTGCCAAAGTTTGTGCTTTATTTTTCTTAGAACCAATATATTCTAATTCGCTTTTCGTGAAGTATTTTTTCAAAAAACTGTCACTGTCTACCAGCGAATTGAACCTAGAAATTTGTGCAATATCACAACCAATCATTCCACCTCTCCTTTCAAAACTTTCATAATCTCATCTGGTCTAAACCCCTTGCCCACAAGGTATCTATACAATTTTAGATAGTTTTCTTTTGTATCTTCTTTGTTTTTCATATACTTTTCTTTTAATGCTACAATTTGCTCAACTTGGTCGTCCACATCGTTTAGGGCACTATCAATTAGTTCCTCACTCACGCCTTTGGCAAGCAACTGTTGTTTTATGTTTCTAACGCCGTCTTTTTTTAGGTGGTGACTTAGGTAACTATCAACATATCTTTCGTCGTTAATAAAGTCGTATTCGCCTAACTTTTTTACTACAAACCAAATAGTTGCTGGTGCATAGCCTTTTTCTTGAAGGTAATTTTCAACTTCTCTTTTTGTTTTATATCTAGTGCTGACAAGTTTTAGTGCTTTTTCGTACGCTAGACCTTTTTCACTTTCTAGTTGAATATTTTCTAGTACTTTTTCATCTATCATCATTCCAACTTTTAGATTATGTTTCATCACAGTTTCTAGCATAAGTGCACAAAAATAACTGCCATCTAGGTTGACATTAACTTTATTTTTATCTCTCGCTTGAATTTTTAATCCTGTTATTGTTTTCATTTTCCCTACTTAGTGCAATACAAAATGTAGTAGCCACTATCTCTCTTTAAAATTTCCACATTGCTATATATTGAACTTAGGTGTTTTCTTATGCTATCTTCGCCGTGTTTTTTCTTGATGACAAACACAAGTTTTCCACCATCAACCAAATGCTCGTATGCACCTTCTAAAATATTTAGCAAATTTTTCTTGCCTGCTTTTATTGGCGGATTCGTGATGATATACTCAAACCCCTTACCTATGGCTTCGTAGGCGTTGGACACACAAACTTTATTAATATTTTTAATGCCATTTAGTTTTATATTTTCTTGCGATAGTTCCACTGCCGTTTTGTTAATGTCGCACATCGTAAAGTTTGCGTCACTAAACAAACTCGCTAAAACTATTGCAATAGCACCATAGCCACAACCTATATCTAAAACTTTGCCTGACAAATTAAAATTTTTTGCCACAGTTTCGATTAGCACTTTTGTGCCGTAGTCCACTCTATCTTTAGAAAAGATATCGTCACAGGACCTAAAAACAAATTCCTTATCAAACATCTTTTCATTAAAGGTAAAATAATCACTTTCGCTATGTTCCTTCGCTATAAAATAATGTTCCATATATCTCCTTAATAAGACTAAATATCATTTAGAAAAATATCTCTTGACTAGACAAAATATTAACATCTCTACAAAAAATATTATTGATATTTTTTATCAAATTTTGTTTATTTTCTATTTCACAAATAACTTGCACCATAATCTGCTGTCCAAATTCGGTTTTGACCAACTTGACACCAGTTATTTTTTTGATTAGTTCCGTAAGTTTTATTTCGCTTGGGACTATTACAAAATTTAGCAATGCACACTCTTGAATCTCTTTTATTCCACTAATAGTCAAAACATCGCTTGCCGAATTTGAGTATGCACGAGTAAGCCCACCAGCGCCGAGTTTAATTCCACCAAAGTATCTAACTACCACGATAAGAACATTATCTATCTTCTTTTTCTGTATGCAATCTAGTATTGGTTTGCCTGCTGTTCCCTGTGGCTCTCCAGCGTCGCTACACTTTTGTTTTGTATTAATGCTATAGGCATAGCAAATATGAGTGGCGTCGTAATATTTTTGTTCAAGAGCCTTTAATATTTCTTGCGCTTTTTCTTCGCAATCAACACAATACGAAAAAGAAAAAAATTTTGACTTTTGAATAATCGTCAAATTTTCGCTATCAACTTGTATCGTCCTTATTGTTCTCACAAAGAAATTATAAACTTTTTTTATAAATTATCAAAGTGAATAGCAACTTTTTGCAACAAAAAACACCCATAGGGGTGCTTAATGCTATTTGAAATTATATTTTAAAATTTTTTACTCTTTAGCATATCTTTTAGTTATGTGCTAATTTTCATCTTGAAAATCTCCAAAGTTTTGACTAAGATTTAGCGAAATTTTTTCTTCGTTGTCTGTTAAAATTTTATCAATAGTTGTTTTTTGCAATAGCACATCACAATAATGTTGTTTTATGATAGAATTAATATTTTCCAAATAATCAACACTTTCTTTTGAACCATCTGCTTGTGCATTTGTAATTTCATCAAAAAAATTTTCTACGGTTATAAAATTCTTATAAAGTTCGTCGTAACAACTAATGCAAATTGATACAACCTTAACCGTGTCACCAAAGCCTTCGGCATCTACACATTTTTTTACAATTAATTCTATGTAGTCATCAATGATTCGTTTTGACTTTTTTAAGATTTTCATTAATTGTTTCAAATGCTTTTTACGACTAAATGTCAATTTTAATAAATCTAAAGACATAGTTGTTGATGTCTTACTAGCATATTCCCTTTCTACATCTACGCACTTGTTAGCCTTTTCAAGTTTTTGATTAATTTTTTCAATTAAACTTGGAAAGTTACATCTTAAATTTAATAGTTCTACTACTGTCATCATTTTTCTCCTAATTAAAGTTTACATCAACTTATCTACGATGTCAATACCAAAAATAAAAAAGGTGAATTAACTCACCTATAAACTAATTTACGTTTTCATTTTCAATTTCATTTTTATTTTCGCTTTTATTTTTATTAATTTTATCAAGTGCAGCGGCTATTGTTCTGTCTCTCAATTCTTCTACTTCTTTATTCATCTGTTCTTCTTGTTCAACCGAGAAAGTTGTATGCTCATCTATATAGCAAAAACTATCAAGTTGCACTTTTGCTGATAATAAATTACTATAAAGATTTTCTATAACCCTAAGTGAATTTTGCAAATGATCAATACATTCATGAAATCCACGTGTATCAACTTCAATTAGAGAATCTAATTTTCTACCCACAACATCAAATGCATTACTAATAAGATTGGAAATTTTATCAAAATTTTGCATAATGGAAAAATAAAATAAAAAATTTCCGTGCTTTACATAATTATCAAATTGTTTGCTAAATACTCCTAAACTTTTAGTTAGAATTTCAGTTATTTTTTCGCAGTTATTATTCAAAGTCGATAAACTTTTATATTGTTTATAAGAAATTTTAAGTGCATTTATCGAAAGTAAAGGAAGATGTTTATTAGCATTCTCTCTTTCATTTATTATAAATTTTCTTGCCTTTTCCAATTTTATAGATATATCAAGAATTTTTTCCTTAAAGTGATATTGGTTTTCAGCCAACTCCTTTAGTATCACATTATCCATAAACTCACCTCTAATAAATTATATCATTAATTGTATATTAAAATCAATACTTAATTTAAAAAGAAGTATTAACTTACTTAGAAAACTCATCTTTATAAACAG
>CATZIR010000016.1 GCA_958420145.1 uncultured Eubacteriales bacterium
AATACTCATCTATAAACGAAGGACACTTTGGTTTGGCATCAAGTGGTTATACTCATTTTACTAGTCCAATTAGAAGATACAGTGACTTGATTGCACATACAATCATATCTTCATATATTAGTACCAATCAATGCTCACTAAAATCAAAAAATATAGCAAAGATATGTAAACATATCAACAATAAAGAAAAAGCCGCAGTAAAGGCAGAAAGACAAAGTAATTATTATTTAGCGTGTTTATGGGCAGAAAATCATATGAATCAAACTTTCAAAGCTAAAATATACAGATTTGGTAGTGAATCAGTATTAGTCAAATATAACACCGTAGAAATGTCTTTGCCATATGAAGTATTCGGCGGAAGAATGGCAGTTAAGAAAAACGGCTTGATGCTTGTTGACAAAACTACAATGAAAAAATACTATTTAGGAGAAGAAATACCTGTTACGATCGTCGATGTAAACAAAGAATCAAGAGAAATTTTTGTAACTTCGAATTTTGAAAATATAGAAGAAAAATCAGCTTAATCGCTGATTTTTTTAAAAAAACACAAAAAAATGCACTTTTTTCATGAAAAAAACACAAAAAAATAAACTTTTTTATAAAAATCTAATTGTGGTGTTTAAAAAAGTAGTTGCTATGTTAAGTTGTTGTTAATAAGTAAAGCAATAACTAA
This sequence comes from uncultured Eubacteriales bacterium, assembly GCA_958420145.1. GTDB lineage: Bacteria > Bacillota > Clostridia > Christensenellales > UBA1242 > CAKVNM01. Next base: position 674 of record CATZIR010000016.1, read on the forward strand.
AATGTGATTTTTATAATACAAATAAAATAATTTGACAAAACTATTAGTAGGAAATATATTGTTAGTATGGAAAAGAAAAAAGTTGTTATTGTAACAGGAAGTAGTTCGGGAATTGGACTTAGTATTGCCAATTTGCTACTTAAAAATGGCTATATAGTTTATGGACTAGATAGAAACGAAAATTTTGGTGATTTTGAAACACTAAAGTGCGATATTACTAATTTAGACAGAGTAAGAGAATGTTTTGATTACATTAATAGTAAAGAAGGACATATCGATGTTCTTGTTAATAACGCAGGAATGGGAATATCTGGCGCAGTTGAATATATAGATGATGAGAAGACAAAAAAACTCTTTGATGTTAATATGTTTGCTGTTTTGAATCTATCAAAAATTATAATTCCATACTTTAAGCAAAATGGTGGTGGAAAAATAGTTAATACAAGTTCGCTGGCTGGAGTTATTCCACTTCCTTTCCAAACGGCCTATTCTATGAGTAAATCGGCAGTTAATAGCCTAACAATGTGTCTATCTATGGAAGTTGCACCACTAAACATTAAGGTCTGTGCTGTAATGCCGGGAGATACTGCGACTGGTTTTACTAAGGCACGCGAAAAACAAGATAAAAGCGACGAGTATGGCGATAGAATAAATAGGTCTGTTTCTAAAATGGAAAAAGACGAGACTCACGGTATGTCTCCAGATAGAGTTGCAATGGTGGTTCTTAAACAAATAAAAAGAAAAAATCCGCCAACTATTGTTAGCGTTGGTTTTAGTGCGAAACTTGTTAATTTTTTGCAAAAAATTCTTCCAAGAAGACTTATGATGAAGATTGTAAAGAAAATTTATGGCTAACTATTTTTAATTAATTCGATCTAAAAAACAATAAAAAGAATAAAAGTCGTCTTAGTGTACTAAGATGACTTTTTATTAATCAAACACCTAGATTTCCCTAAGAGTTTGGCTATTTACTAAGTAATAATGTATAATATTTGCCTACTGAATTTTGGTGTAAAAAAAATGCCATCTTAGTATACTAAGACCAACCTTTAACACCTAAACCACTGTTAAATTTTAATTACAGATGTTTTTTATAAATATACAAGTCTTAACTTTTTTACATTTAAAAAATATTCCAAATAGTTTTGTAATAACTTGGGAGCAAATTCTTGAGTTGGAAACAGAGCAATGGTAAGTGCCCACAAAATTACAAGAAGCCATAGCGAAAAGGTTTGCAAATAGTGTAGTTTTCAACTTTGAAAATAAAATGCTATGTGGGAAATTTTGCTTTATTCGCAACTAATATCATTGCTCAAGAATTAAACTTTGACCTCTATAACTTAAGTATATCAGTTATTTACATTATTAATAATCAACTTAATATTGCTTGACAAAACTTGGTCAAATTCGTATTATTTAGGTTGATAATATTTTATATTAAGGACTAAGTTATGGAAAATCAAGAACAAAAGAATGAACAACCTAAAATTTTAGACGGAAAGTATGATTTTAGGGTTAGCGAAAAGAAATGGCAAGATTATTGGCAAGAAAACGATATCTATGCCTACGAAAAGGAAAGTCTAAAACCAACCTACTCAATAGACACGCCACCTCCAACGGTTAACGGCAAGATTCATATGGGACACTTGTCTAGTTATACACACTTTGAGTGTATGGCTCGTCACCACAGAATGAAAGGAGATAATGTATATTTCCCATTTGGTTTTGACGACAACGGACTTCCAACAGAAAGATATGTTGAAAAAACTCATAAAGTTAAAGCCTACGAAATGCCAAGACAAGATTTCATCAATCTTTGCTTAGACACAACTAAGGAACTAGAAAAAGAGTTTGCTGCGTTATACAGAAGTGCAGGCTTCTCTTGTAATTTGAAAACAACATATAGTTCTATCAGCCCAAACACTCAAAAGATAAGCCAAAAGTCGTTTTTGGACTTGTATAAAAAAGGTTTTATCTATCACGCAGAAAGCCCAGCACTTTGGTGCACAGAGTGTAGAACAGCAGTTGCTCAAAGTGAACTAGAAGATAAGGACATCGAAAGCACCTTTAACTACATCAAGTTCTATATTGCAGGCACTAACGACTATGTTGTTGTTGCAACAACTCGTCCAGAAATGCTCCCAGCATGTGATTGCGTATTCATCAACCCAAACGACGAAAAAAACAAGTATTTGCTTGGTAAAAACCTAGTTGTTCCACATTTTGGCTTTGAAGTGCCAGTTCTAACCGACGAACTTGTAGATATGGAAAAAGGCTCGGGAATCGTTATGTGTTGCACATTTGGTGACACTGTCGACAAAGAGTGGCAAAGAAAACACAATTTGCCTATCAAAGAAGCCTTTAACAATGCAGGCAGAATGAACGAAATTGCTGGTGAATTTGCCGGTATGAAGATTGTTCAAGCCCGTCAAGCCATAATTGAAAAACTAAAAGAAGAAGATTTACTCATAAAACAAGATAATTTGACTCACGCAGTGTCAACTCACGAAAGATGTGGCACTCCAATCGAAATTGTTGTTAAAAAACAATGGTTTATTGATGTTTTGTCGCATAAAGATGAACTTCTAAAGGCTGGATATGACCTTAAGTGGCATCCAGAAACTATGCGAGCAAGATACATTAACTGGGTTGAAAACTTGCAATGGAACTGGTGTATTAGCCGTCAAAGATTCTACGGTGTTCCATTCCCAGTTTGGTATTGTAAAAACTGTGGAAAACCTATGTTTGCAGACGAACAAGACTTGCCAGTAGACCCTTGCGTTAGTAGTCCAAAACACGCTTGTGAATGTGGTTCAACCGAGTTTGAGCCAGAGCGTGATGTTATGGACACTTGGGCAACAAGTTCTCTAACTCCTCAAATTTCAACAGATATAGTAACAGGTAAAGGCTTTTCGGACGAAATGGTTCCTATGAGCCTAAGACCAAATGCGCATGATAACATTCGTGTTTGGGATTTCTACACAATCGTAAAGAGTTTGTATCACTTTGGTAAGTTGCCTTGGAATGATTTGATGATTTCAGGCTATGTAACCAGTCCAGACGGCTCAAAACTTTCAAAAAGAAGTGGTAATAACAAAAATAGCCCACAAGAAATTTTGGCTCAATATTCAGCCGATGTTACTCGTTATTGGGCAAGTAGTTTGAGCCTAGGAAAAGACACGGCATTCTCGCTAATTTCTTTCGATAGTGGCAAAAAACTAGTCAATAAAATTTGGAATGCGTCAAAATTTGTGCTTTCGTTCCTAGTAGGTTACGAATACAAGAAAGTTGACCTTCTCCCAGTAGATAAGTGGATTATCGAGGAGTATAAGGCTCTATATGCTAGTTTTATCAAACACCTTGATAACTACGAAATTTGCCTTGGTCTAAACGAACTAGAAAGATTCTTCTGGAATTTCTGCGATAACTACATTGAAATTGTAAAGCGTAGACTCTATAACCCAGATGTGTTTGGCAAGGCAGGGCAAGAAAGTGGTCAAATGGCGTGCTATTTGGTTCTTCTTGGTATGCTAAAATTGTTTAGTCCATTCCTTCCACATATCACCGAAGAAATATATCAAGCCTACTATGCTCAAAAAGAAAAACAACTCTCAATCCATGTTTCATCTTACCTAAATTTAGGTGAAGTCTGCGATAAAAACTTGCTCCATAATGGCGAAGTTCTAACTCAAATTGTCAGCGATATTCGTGGTTATAAGAGCGAAAACAAAATCTCTCTAAAAACCATAATTTCTAGCCTAGAAATCACGCTTCCAGCAGATGAAATAGACTTTATCAAGGCTAGTGAACAAGATTTGAAGGGTGTTGGTGGCATTAACGAAATCACATATTTGATTGGTGATTACAACCTAAAATTTGGTGAAATCGTTCCAGAAAACAACTAAAATTAATCAAAAATAGTGCTAAAAGTTGTAGTGTTTTACAACCGTAGTACTATTTTTTCTTTTGCATTTTTATGCACAAAATCGCACTTTTCTTGCTTAAAAAATTTGTCGAATATTGTCGAATTTTGCTATCAAAACTTGTCCAAACTTATATAAAAATAACTTTGTTTTACACTGTTTTCAAACTTTGTTTTGGTATAAAATTTTTGCAAAATAAAGTTTGTCCAAATGTGCAAAATTTGCAACAAAACGCATAAAAATGCTTAGGTTTTTATAAAAATTCACTAATGCAAAATAATTGGAAAATTTACCCAACTTTTTACCAAAAAATATTTGAAAAATTTTGTTTTAGACCCCCAATTTGCTTGTCATATTCTCCTAGTAAATGTAGAATGTATATATAAAATATACAAGGCTAGAATTATGCCCAAATGAAAATTGTCAAAAATTGAGATAATTTGCCATAATTTGGTTAAGATAAAAAAGGAGAATTGCACAATGCAAAACAACTTAGATAAATACGGATTGGTAAAAGTTAAGAACCCAAATGGAAAATTCCTAAGGAATATCATTCTTGGGTTATGCTTGCTTTTAATGTCTTTCGGAGGCTTCGCCTTCGGTTCTTTGTTGCCTAAAAAAGACAACTTTAAAATAGTCGAAGCTGCTAGTGGTAACATTAAACAACAGGAAGAGAAGGGTATACAGCTCATTTGGTATGATGGAGAATACATAGATTACCAATTATGGGATGATCCAGACTGTCTTGATAGAGTTTGCACATTTATGCATAACAAAAATGATAGATTTGTTAAAAATAGCCTCAAACGTCCTATTCGCTGGGCACAGATTGATATTCAAAAATCTGGATATTACGACACTGGTTCTAATGTGCCTTTTGTATTTGATTTTGATTTTCCTGTATTTATAAATGCAACTCATTCCGTGTCTTATGGTCGTGGCAGTAAGGGTTTTTTAGGATTGGGTGGAAGTTACGATGGTAATGTTTTCGTAATCGAAAAAGGTACAGTTTACTTAGGTGCAAATATATACTGGGGTAATGTTTCTTATAGTGCTGGTGTGGAGAATAAAGGACATATCATTATAGAACAAATTACAGAAAAGTCGGATTCTTTTATTTTAGTCAATGGTGGACTATTGAACATATGTGGTGGAACTGGAAGTGATGGACACGTAGTTCCAGATGAAGACATAGTGAGTGTAAGATTTCGATTCATGGATTTTCCAAACAATTCAAAAAATAATAATCGAAAAAATAGCGTAATTACAGTAAATGGTGGAACTGTAAATGTAAATGGTATAGACCCAAAAACTTCACAAACTTACAAAAGTAGTTATGTGGAGTTTGTAAGGAATGCTCGTCATGGTAATGCAGACTCTACTTCTGAAATAAAGGACTACATAGCTGGTTCTTCAATTTTGGCTGTAAAAGGAACAGTAAATATTAATTATGGGCAGTTTAGATTAAATTATGGTGCTCCAATTTCAGTTGAAAGTGATGCTACTTTAAATGTTAATGGTGGTTTATTTGAAAATAATTTGGGTGGTGCTATCAAAGGAACAAATATAAATGTTCGTGGTGGTACGTTTAAAGGTAACACTTACTATAGTGCTATTTCTGGAACCAATCTAAACATCACTGGGGGAACTTTTGATTCCAATACTAGTAATAACAAAGGTGGCGCCATATTGGCTAAAGGACGCAACAACTTTATTTCTGGCGCGACATTCACTAATAACAAAGCATATAGCTATGGTGGTGCAATTTGCTTTGACGAAGACGATATCACTGCAACAACCAAAAACTATTTAGGAACTAACACTTATAAAGGTAATGATGCAATTTCCGATAAAAATGTAGTAGGTTATGGTCGTGACATATTCATTAAGTCTGATGTTACTATTTGTGGTGAACAAAAGAATTCTAGTAAAATTGGCGATGAATTATATTTTCAACCATGGGGATACAGGAGTAGTATGCTTTATAAGTACTACCTAACAATTACTAATACTGGCTCATCAGATTATGACTTTTCTCATAATATCAATATTGGCATCTATGACAGCACTACACAACGAAAAATGAGCCAGTCAACTGGAACGTTAATATATGGCTCTCCTTTGATTACTGTAAACCAAGGAACCTCTGGCAAAGTAAGTATAAACAATGTTAAACTTCACTTTGATACTCCTAGTTTAATAGGTCCTCAAAATTACGAAAGTATTACACTAGTTCAATATAATGATTCTAGTTTAACTAATTTTGAAAAGCTTTCTTCGTTCTATATTAACGAAACTGGCTATGGCTTAACGATCAATGACCCAAACATTTATACTATAAAAGTTGATAATGCGGTTGCAAAAGTTACAAATGGAGATTTTTCAAATTTTTTTGATAATATCTACGATTCGTTTAGTACTGCAGAAGCTTTGTATAAAAAATATGGAACAACTTCAACTGTACGTTTACTAAAAGATGTTGAATTGAATAGAGCAATAAATATAAATAGTAATATCATTCTCGATGGCGATGATTGGGAACATCATGTCCTTACAAGAAAAATTAATAGTATTAGCTCTAATACAGGTCTTGACACTGCGTTTAACTTCTTTAATGTTCAAAGTGGAACATTAAAGCTAGTTAATATAGATTTTGATGGTTCTAATAATAACGAATCTTCTTATAACGCAAATAAAGATCTAGGTAGTTTCTTAAATATTAGCGCTGGAGCTACTGTTAATTGTTTATACGATGTTTACTTTAGAAATAATTACGGAAATTCTGCTGTTGTAAATGCAGGAACTTTTGCCATTGCTCCCAACAACTCGTCCGCTGGATTTGGTTTTACATATAATGATTCTCGCTTAAAGAATGGTGGCGCAATTAATAACTCTGGAACCTTGCTTGCAGATATTTCAGATGACGGAACAATAACATTTGCTAACAACACTGGAGCAAACGGTGGTGCAATTTTTAACACCGGCAATATATCATTTATCACAGATGATAGAGATAGCCAAATACTCTTTAATAACAATTTGTCTAATAGCCTTGGTGGTAGCATATATACAACCAAAGGAACAGTTAGTTTTTCAGGCGTAAAATTAACTAATAGCGAAGGCGTTTTCAGCATTGTCGCTAAAAATTGTAATGCTGGCGCATCAGAATTAACAGGATCATTTATAGATGCTAGAGGTACTGCAAATGTAACTATTGATGGCTTATCTATTCTTAGTAATGCCCAAGATGCAATATCGACTACACCAATTCATATGGAAAGTAGTGGAACTTTGCGTATTATTAATGCTGAAATTAACACACCAGAAGACCAAATTTACTCCGAAAAAAATGTATACTTTGGTAGTTCATCAAAGAATGGACAATTTATTCAAAATGGTGGTCATGTTTATTTCTTTGATGCTGGATGCAAAGCCATTATAGAAAATGATGACTACGAGTTTCCAAACAACTTAAGATTGTATTACGAAAGTTCTTATCTAACAGAAGGTATGACTGTTGCACAATGGCCTTCTGCGGTTTCTGGTATTGCTAGCACAGTAATATTAGCCAATACTATTTCTAAAGATAATAAGGTATGTATCACTACTCAAGCGAACAATCTTGTTAAAACTCAATATACAACAAATGCTCAAGCAAAACTTGATTATAAAGTTAATGGCGTTGCTCAAACTACTATTTACGGCGACCTTGCTGATTTGATATCAAGAATTGATGAGTTCAGCAATGCTACTGATTTTACTATAACAGTCTTGAAAAATATTACTTTAACTGAAGTTATTACTATTGATACATTTGATTTTAGATTGAAAGCCGATAATGATATTACCATAACCACTTCTTTAACCGATAGTGCAATGTTCTACTTTTATTCTGATGTTACATTTGGTGGTGGTACCGGTATGTTAACATTTGACGGTGGCTCTACAACTAGAACTAGTGAACTTTTTTGGGTTGCGATAAGTGATGGTGAAACTTACTTAACATTTGACTCAAATGTCACCATTACTGGCGGAAGTAACTCAGGAACTAACTCTGCTTCAGCAATCTATGCAACGAATACGCAAATTAACTTTGGTGGTGATGGATGTAAAAATATTTACATTAAAAACATTAATGTCAGCAGTTGTTCTGTTATTTATTCTGAAAATTCAACCTTAAACTTTGGAGAAGGAGTAATTTTCCAAAATAATAAAGCAACATATCTTATTAATGCTGACGAAAATTCTACATTAAACATATCTAATACCAAATTTTTAAATAACTCAACAGATACTTCAAATAGTGCACTTATAAAAGCAATTAATACAGCGACAAATATATCTAATGCTCAATTTATTGATAATAATACGAAATATTACATTATAGATGTTTATGGATTAACAATGGCTGATTCAACATTCTCAGGTAATGAGAGCAATTGCGTAAATATCGGTTATAATGGATCTTCTACGAATAGTATAACAAACACAGCGTTCAGAGAAAACAAGGGAAATATTGTATCTATTGGAGGCGCAAATGTAACTGCAACTTTAAATAATTGTAGTTTTATTGATAATTTGCCTGAAGATGGTAATGGGGAAACGGATACCTTGACGGTTAGTGACAATGCTACCGTGACCCTAGAACAATGTAATTTCAAAGGGAATACAGTTAAAAAAAGTTCTGAGCGCTTTTCAGGTGGATTTATAGTTTACGTTGTAGGTGGCTCAACAGTTTACATTAAAGAAGGAACTATTTTTGATGGTAACTCTTCGCCAAGTGGTGCAATTATATCTGTAAACACTGTCAGCAGTAGTGGCAGTACTTCAAAATGCTATATAAATGGGACATCATCTAATCCAGTTATTTTCAAAAACAATAGCACAACGACAAATACACTTGCTGCCGTTCCATTAATAAATGCGTCAGGTTTGTCTTCTAATTTGTCTTTGATTTCATTGTCATATTGTAATATTGAAAATAACGAAGTTCCAAATGTTATTTACGGCAATGCTGCAACAGTGTCTTTAACTGGCGGCGTAAACATAAAAACAAAACAGCCTAATGTAAATGGTTTTTGGGGAACGAAATATATTGGTATATTTGTTTACGGCTCAGGTTATTCTAGTGGAAGTTATGCATTATCAATTAATGGCGTAAATACCATAGATGCAGGCAAAGGTTTCACGGCAATAAACTTGTGTGCACCAATGAGATTAATGGCTCCTGCAACCACAATAGTGGGTAATGTTAAACTTGGTGGCTCTAGCAGCAACAACATTGATATTTTTGGAAATAATTATACGCAAAAGATAACACTTTCTGGATTAAGTAATGTTTACACAGAAGCCTACTCAAAAAATAATAGTGACAAATATTATGTTGCTCGCTTTATGGTTCCAGCATATGCTTCGAGTTTTTCTGATGTCTTTGAAGTTGAAGAAGGAAGTCAATATCAACTAACACAAGGAAACACCACCACTTATCAAATCTACGCAGTTCTAGCAAATGTTGAGTTGAGTCAAATAGGTAGTGATGGCACATCAACATTCATTGGTTACTATGATTCATTGAATTCTGTTTCTCAAAAATTATCAGATTATGGTGCTGGTGATTTCAAAGTAAAAATTCTTGTTTCAAGTCTACCTGAAACAAGTGGTTTTGAAGTATGGGATATCAATGTCATTCTAGTTTCTGCAGTAGACACAATAGTTAACTTTAACTTGAGCAACACAGGTTGTTGTATTCTACTCGAAAGTGAAGGTGGTTTAACGATTGGCGGTACGGCTTCAGGCGAAAATGGTTTAATAACAATAAAAGCATCTAACTTCACAGAAATTATTTCTTGTGGACAAACGAGGTCAGATTTAGTCATTAATAATGTAAATATTTCAGATATAGATGCAACCAATGAATGCTCTATCATTTATGCTGAATACAATAATGTTATTATTAATGGTGGAACATTCAATAATAATAATATTAACA
>CATZIR010000017.1 GCA_958420145.1 uncultured Eubacteriales bacterium
ATCAAGCACTTTGGAAACCTTTTCACTTGCGATATACTCAATATCTTCTTCGGGGTAGTCCATAGAAACATCAATTTCTGCAAGACAGTCGGTGAGACCACTTTGTAGCGACTTTATTTGTTCAAACAACTTGCCGTTTAGTAAGTTATACCCAGCCTTTACTGCTTGCTCGCTTTCGGCATTAATCATATCAATAACACCTTCGGCTTGTTCAAGACTCACTTTGCCATTCAAAAATGCACGCTTTGTAAATTCGCCAGCCTCGGCAAGCGTTGCGCCGTTTTCTATCAAAGAGTTTAGTATTCCTTTTGCAATAACAACACCACCATGGCACTGAATTTCTACCATATCTTCGCTGGTGTAGGAATTAGGTGCTTTGAAGTATACTACAAGTGCTTTGTCGTTAAAGTTATCGGCTTTTATGTCGCTTAGGTATAGTTTTCTTGGTTCAAGTGTTTTCACATTTCTTGTGGTTACCTTTTGCAAGATTTTCAAACTATCTTTTCCACTCATTCTCACAACTGCAATTCCACCGTTTCCTAGTGGTGTGCTAATTGCACAAATTGTTTTTTCTTTGCTCACAATTTCTTCTCCTATGTTTCGTATAGAGTTATTATATCACAAAAAATAAAACTCACAATTAAATTATAAATAAAAAAGTGGACTTATGTTTGTAGCCACTTTTATTTTTACTAAAATATATTTTCTTGTATTGGTTCTAGCGTTTTGTTTATCATTTTTTGACCGTTTTCGGTTGATATTTTATAGCCATTGCGTAAATAGTACTTTTCGACTTTTTCTAGTGATTCATTATGTAGTGGAATAAGTTCGCCATATATAGATTTATAATCGTTCTTGTCACAATACTCTTCGAAATACTTTATCATTTGCGAAGCATAGCCTTTGCCTTTATTGTTTTGGTCGGTAAATTCTAGTCTTCTAATAAATATAGAATCTTTGTTGCTAAAAAACTTTATTTGTGAAATTAACGAAAATTGTTCGTCTATGTTTTCTTTATTAAGTTCCACCTTAAAAAGATAAAAACATTTGTCTTGCAAAAAATTATTAAGCATTAGCCCTGCCAAAATTTCGCCATTTTTATTTTTGTGTAATATCAAATTTCGCTCAATTTCAAGGTCAATCAAGCCGTATTTTTCTTTTATATTTTTTATAATAGCGTTTCTAATATTTCCCATTAGTAATATTATATAACTTATTTTCATAAAATGCAAGACTTACCAAAAATAATTTTTTGCTATTTATAGTTTGATTTTATTTTTAATTGTGCTAAAATGCTACCTGTTAGGAGAAATTACTTATGAAATTAGGTGTAGTTGGACTACCAAATGTTGGAAAAAGCACATTGTTTAATGCAATAACAAACGCAGGAGCGGAAGCGCAAAATTACCCATTTTGCACAATAGAGCCAAATGTTGGCGTCGTTGCTGTTCCAGACGAAAGATTGACAAAACTAGGAGAACTTTATCACACACAAAAAATAACACCAGCAATTATTGAATTCGTTGATATTGCAGGTATCGTAAAGGGCGCAAGTCACGGTGAAGGACTTGGAAATAAATTCCTAAGCCATATTAGAGAAGTAGATGCGATCGTGCATGTTGTTAGATGTTTTGAAGATAGCAAAATTATTCACGTCAACAATAAAATTGACCCACTAGATGATATGAGAACAATCAACCTAGAACTAATTTTAGCAGACCTAGAAAGTGTTCAAACAAGAATTGCAAAAACAGAAAAACAAGCAAAGAATAATGATAAAGTGGCTCAAGAAGAATTGGCCGTTTTACTAAAATGTAAAGAGTGTCTAGAAAGTGAGAGAAGTCTTAGAGAATTAGACTTAGATGAGACAGAAAATCAAATACTAAAATCATTCTTTTTGCTAACCAGTAAGCCAGTTATTTATGCTGCTAATATTAGCGAAAACGACATTGCTAACGAGAATGATAATCAATATGTTAAAATGGTAAAAGAAGAAGCCAAAAAAGAAGGTGCAGAAGTTATTGTTCTTAGTGCTAAAATTGAAGACGAGATTTCCAAACTAAGCCCAGAAGAAAAGCAAATGTTCTACGAAGATTTAGGTATAAAACACAGTGGACTTGATAGTTTAATTACAGCAAGTTATAGACTGCTTGGACTAATTAGTTTCTTGACGGCAGGCGAAAAAGAAGTTAGGGCTTGGACAATCAAAAATGGAACCAAAGCGCCACAAGCAGCGGGCAAAATTCATAGCGATTTTGAGCGTGGATTTATTAAAGCCGAAGTTTGTGATTACCACGACCTATTAGAACTCGGTGGCTATGTAAAGGCCAAAGAAAAAGGCAAAGTTAGAATGGAAGGCAAAGATTATGTTGTTAAAGACGGCGATGTTATGCTTTTCAAGTTCAATGTTTAGAAAATTATTCATATGTGGAGCAAAAAATGCTCCACTTTTTTATTATATAATAATAAATGCCCCATTTTTATTTTGATAATTTTTATTTAGAGTGTTAAAATAATTTTGTAATTTTACTTTTTAGGAGCGTTTGCTAATGAAAAAATATTTGAAAATACTCTATACCTTTATTGCTTGTGCAGTTATGCCATTTGTTTTTTGTGCCTGCAGAAACAATGATGGCAATATTATAAAGGTGAGCAAAATTAACCTAAACAAAGACGCTATAACTTTGGTTATGGACGGAGATAAGTCTAGCACAGACGAGTTTACCGTTTCGTTTGAACCAGCAAACGCAAATCAAATAGATGTCGAATTTGCTCAATACGACCAAGATTTGATAGAAATTAGTCAAAAGCGAAATTCTAGCGACACCTTTGTTGTAAAGGCAAAGACGCTTAGCGAAGAGAGTAGGTCTACAATCGTGGTAGTTAGAATGAAAGGCAATGTTGATGTTTCTTGCAAAATTTTTGTTGAAGTAACACGCAAGGCACTTTCTAATCTTTCTGTTCCAACCAACATTCACTACAACGAAGAATATAGCAGAGTGGAATGGGACGCTTGCTCACAAACAGTAGAGCAAGGTTTTAATGGCTACATAGTTAATATTAACGGCGAAGAATATATCACATCGCCAGAAAAAAACTTTATCGCTCTTAGCGAAGAAAAATTTGGCAAGGGCTTTCAAAATGAAGTTAAGGTTAAGGCAATCAGCCAAATTGACGACTACAACTCAGACTACAGCAAAGCATACAATTTCTTGGTTTTAGACGATGTTAAAAACTTGTCACATAGTAATGGCAAAGTAACTTGGGACAGTGTCGTAGGTGCGGTAAGCTACCTATACAAAGTTAATGTTCAAAGCCCAATTTCTTTAACAAAAGACACATTGGAATACACTCAAACATTCGACCAAAAGGGTGAATACGAAATCGAAGTTACTGCTGTTGCAAGCAACATAGTAGACGAAGAAGGTAATATTCTATGCTACTGTTTTGGTTCAAGTTCAGCAAAACTTGTTGTAACAAAACTATCTGCTCCAGAGAATTTTCAATACAAAAACTTGTTCACTTGGGACGCAGTTCACGATGCAGACAGTTACGAAATATACGAAGTTAAAGACGACAATACCGAAGTATTACTCGGTTCACTAAAAAATATTTCTTACAAACTAAGTAGAGATATTTCTGTTGGCGCTCATAGATACAAAGTTCGTGCAATAGGTAATGGCAAATCAACGATCACAAGTGACTTTTCAGCACTAAAAACTGTAAACAAACTTGCTACTCCTACAGGACTAAGAGTAGAAGACGGCGTAATCACTTGGGACAAAGACCCAAATGCAGTAACCTATCAAATTTCATTTAGTGGCTACTATGACGGACAAAAATATTTTGACGAGTTCTACGAAGAGTCACGAGATAAAAACGCATTTTTCTATATCGAACAACCAGATGAAAGCGAGAATAAAATAACTTTCAAGTTTGGTGAAAAATTCAAAGGCGATTATAGAATTAGAGTTGCTAGTGTTAGCGATGCAGAAAATACAGTAGATAGCAACTGGACAGAAGAAATTTATGTTCTAAAACTAAATTCTCCAGACAAAGCAACATTTGGTGTAGAAGAAAATAAGATTGTTTGGCAAGCAGTGGCAAATGCTAGCGCATATGAAATTGTCTTGAATGTAAATGGCGAGGAAACAATCGAAAAAGTTTACACAAACTACTACAATGTTTCTCAAGATATTGCAAAAGGCGAATTTTCATTCCAAATTCGTTCTCTAGGTAATACCGCATCTGGCGAAAGCAACAAATATCTAAATAGTGATTTATCAACAGTTGCATACGCACAAAAATTGGAAGCACCAGTGTTAAGCGTAGAAAATGGCGTGCTTATATGGAATACTATAAAGAATTCTTCTAAGTTTGTTCTAAACATCAACAATGTTGATTACGATATGGGCAAACAAACCAAGTTTGATTTTGCAGGACTAGATGCAAAAGAATATATTGTAAAAATTAAGGCTGTAGGTGGCAATGCTTCTACAATCGGTGCAAATAATCTAATTGGCTCGTTTGAATCTAGTTATTCAGTTGTAAGGTCTCTTCTAAAACTTTCTGCGCCTACATTAAGTATGCAAGAAGGCGAACTAAAAAGCAATTCAACCGACGAAAATGCAATTATCATTCTAAATCCAATCAAACAAAATCAAGATGGCTCACTTTCAGTAACAGCTTACTCACAAGGAAACACAACCGACCTAGATGGAGTTAAGGGTTATATTACAAGTGATGTGTCAAATACATTAACATACTTTAAAGCACCAGACCCACAAAATCTTAAGGTTGAAAACGGAGTTTTGGTTTGGGATGAGCTAGAAAGCAAATATGACGGTGCTTACTTTAAGATGACAATTGATGCACAAATAGATGGCTCACAAACCACACAAGAAATGGAATTCAAAAATAATAGCCATTCACTTGACTTTTCAACATCTTCTTCTGGCGTGTATAGTGTTACTTTAAAAGTTATTGGCACATCTAGTGGAACAACCGGAAATCTAGTTATGTCCAGTGGTCAATCTTACATAAGTTTTGTTATCTTGCCACAACCAAAGATAAAAGTTACAGATGTTCAAAGTGTTATCAATAGTCAAAAACTTGATGTCCTTCCTGGTGAATTATATTGGGAAAAAGTTAGCATAGATGGTAACACTGCACTAGGATACAATTTGCAAATTCAAAAAGGAAGCACAACCAAAACCTATGATTTAGGTTCTAAAACATCATTCAGTGTTCCAGGTGATGCTGGAAAATACAAAATTAGTTTGCAAGCATATGGTGATGGTGGAAGAATTATTAACGGAAAATTTAGCGAGCCAGTTGAGTTTGAAAAACTAAAAGCACCAACCAATGTTAAAATCAGTAGCGACGGAGTAATTTCTTGGAGTAGTGATTACACAGGAAGTCTAGCAAATATTCGTGCGGGCTTCTATGTAGAACTTAATGGAGAAAAATACTTGCCTTACGATATGGAAAAGTTTAATGGTGCATCAGAAGTTGATATGGGAAACTATATCGTAAGCACAAAGTCTGTCGAACTAAATAAACTATACAACGGCAATGCAACAAACTTCATTCAAGGCGAATACAAACTAAGAATTGTTACCATTCCTCTAAATATGGAGTTTAATGTTCCATTACTAGGCAAAATTGGTCATACAACAGATTTAATTTCTAATGCAAGTGAGTTTCTCACATTTACAAAGCTTGAACAACCATACGGACTCAAAGTTGATAGGGACGCAAACAATCACTATATTATCAATTGGACAAAATCTCTAAATAGTAATGTTAGTGGCTACGAACTATTAATAAAAGAAGCTGACAAAGAAGATAGTGAAGGCGAGACAATAACTATTAATGGTGTAAATAACACAAGTTATGACTTCACAAACGACTACCTACTAGCAAAAGCAATAACAAGTGGCAACTATGTTGTAAAAGTTAGAGCAATCTCTGCCACAACAAATATCATCAATAGTGAATTTGGTGAAGAAATAACATTAAAACTCGCAGAAAACATAGATTTATCAATCAAAGATGGAGAACTTGCTTGGGCTAAGATAGAAGGCGCAAAAGAATATATTTTCGAATTCTCTATTGCAGGAAATAGATTCAATAAAACACTTCCAGCAAATGTAACATCGTATGCTGTAACACTACAAAATGACGAAAGATTTGTTGCTGGCGAATACTCAATAAAGGTTAGAGTTGTTGCTGATGAAACATCGAATTATGCCGATGTAATATATCTAGACAACTACGAGTTCTACGATTGTGGAACATTCACAAAACTAGAAACACCTTTTGATATGAAAGTTAAAAATGGAAAGATAATATTCAATTCAAACAGCGAACCAGATTACTTTAATTTATATATGACTGGTGATGCTAAAACTACAATAAAACTTGGAAAAGAAATTCTTGACACATCATCAAAAATTGCACTATATGAACTATCTGAAAAATATGGTGCAGGAAGCTATTCATTCACAGTTCAAGCAATGGGTGATGATAATTACCTAAGCTCAGAAATTTCTGATAGCATTACACCAAACGAAGTTAAAAAGTTAAAGGAAACAACTCCATATCTAAAAGATGGAATACTAAACTGGAACTATGTTGAAAACTCAAATGGTTTCCAAGTTGAAATATCTGGTGCGAAATTCTATATCTACGATAGTGAAAGTGGAGAATACACAGAAGAAGCAACAGGTAATGCATTTAGTATTAATGTAGAAGGCGGAGTAACAGCACTTGATATCAGCAAAGAACTAACATCTATAGATGGAACTAAGTTTATGTTAGAAGCAGGCGAATACTCAGTTAGAATAAAATCTCTTGGCACAGACAAGACTTTCCTAAACAGTAATTTTACTAATTATTATAGATTCATAAAACTAAAACAAATAGAAGATGTTCAAATTCTAGACGGAAAATTAACTTGGAAAAAACTACAAGCCGTAGATACTCCAAACAAGATTGCTTTATATATCAAATTTGACGGCGAAAGTGAATTTAGAAAACCAGTTATATTAGATAGTGGCGAAAGCGAATTTGATTTTGCAGGAATTAACTATCCAGCAAAAAATGGCTATCAAGCATACTTGCAAATTATTGGCGATACAAAATTGTCAGTTACAGGTAACAGGCTTGGCTACATTTGTGGCACACCTTCAATTACACTAACTAGCATAGAAAAATTAAATTGCCCACAAGATGTTCGCATTGCTTACGAACAAGATACAATCGGCAAACTTAAATTTAGTGCCCATCCAAAAATTGGCGAACCAAACTTTGGAGAAGACGCTCAAAAATATCTTCTAAGCGTAACCGTTAAAAATGGCAACAAAGAAGAAATATTAGATGACATCATTCTAACTGCAAATGAATATGTTTTGACAAGCGAAAATCTTGGCAACATAAACCTAGAATCAGGCGTAGAACTAATCTTTAAAGTTAAAAACTTGGGACTAAATGACTACATAAACTCAGACTTTAGTTCAAGCTTAACCATAGTTATTCCTCAAAGTCCAGAACTTAATGTTGTATGCGATGAAAAAAATCGTTTTACAGGAAAAGTTACTTGGCAAGATGTAAAGTTTGGCGATTTTGAAACAAACTATATATTGGAATATCAATTCTTATCAAACGATGATGCGACAAATTTGGGAATAAAATCTCTAGACGACATAACAGACAAAACTTGGACAAACGAAAAAATTCAAACTGTTTTAGTGCCATCACTAACGAAAAATCTATACTACATTAACGCAAGAGGTTATTATAGATTTAGAGTTTACTCTTCTATTGTAATAGATACTAACTCACAAATTACTTCACCAGAACAACAATATTCTACTGCATATGGTTACACACTCTTTAATGGTGGAAGTGGTGAGGAAAGCAACCCATTTGTTATTGATTCAATGGAAACATTCAATTTTATTAGATATAATGTTACTGCTCATTACAAGTTAGTTAATAACATAGATTTTGAAAACGGTGTAATCTATAACATTGGCTCTGAAAATGAAAAATTCACTGGCTCATTCGACGGACAAAACCTTATTTTGAAAAACATCTATCTATATGATGTGGCGGACTATAGTTCTATATTTGACTACGTTGGAACAAGCGGTGTTATTAAAAATGTTATTATTCAAAATATCAAAATTAGCAATGGTGCAAATGTTGGTGGTATTGTTGGTATCAACGAAGGAACAGTTAAAAACATTGTTGTTGGTGGGGTGGTAGATGCTCAACTTTCAACAGAAGAAAAAACAGTTTACTCATACGACGGCATTAGTTCAATTAGTCCATACTCATCTTCAAGTAACGTAGTTGCTTGCGGTGGAATAGTGGGCTACAATAAAGGCACAGTTGTTAATTGCGACAACTATGCTGTGGTAGCGCCAAGAAACGATAATCAAGAAGTTAGAAGTGGTGGTATCGTTGGACAAAACGAAAAAGGAATAGTCAAGTTCTCGTATAACCACAATAATATTGGTGGACAAAGCAAAGATACGATTTACTCAAATATGAGCGGTGGTATCGTAGGCTTTAACAATGTAGGAACAATCAAAAACTGCGGAAACTTTGGCAATGTGTTTGCTAAGTCTCGTAACGAAAGCAAAATGAATCAAGGTGCATTTGCAGGTGGCATTTGTGCTTATAACAATCGTGGCATAGTTACTAACTGTTTTAATGATAACTCAAATGGAGTTTACGAACTAAGCGAGCAAAACAGAATTGCATCTGCAACTCACATATATGCATACACAACTTTTAGTAGTATGGATATATTCGTTGGTGGACTAGTTGGTTACAACGAAAATGGTTCAAAAATTCAAACATCTTACTCAATTTCTAATGTTCAATATAACCTTGGTGGAACAAGTGCAAATGCTCATATTGGTGGTGTAGTTGGACTTAATAACGCTGTCTATATGGATTTGGGCTTGGGACTAAGATGTTATGCACTCAGTGAATCGCAAGTAGAAAGTGCAGGTGAAACATTCCAAGCAAATGCTAATGTATATGCTTATAACTACTTGAACTTTAATAGTTTTGTTGATGCTCTGGCAAATGCTTTGGGTGTTACAACTATTAGTGAAATAAAATACGAATAATTTTGGGAGAAAAATTGTGAACAAAAAGGTATCAATGTGGATAAGTTTGGTTCTAAAGTCAATAGTATTTGCACTTTTGCTTACTATTGTCTTTGGTTACCTTTTTGGTTTTAGGGCTGCACTTGTTATAGGAAGCAGCTCTGAGCCAAATATACATATTGGAAGTTTAGTTATAGATTATAAATGTCCTTATGAGGATCTAAGACCCGGTGACTATATCACTTTTAACACGAGTGGTTATGTGACTCACCGAATTATAAGTATCAAGCCTAAAGGTGAATATTTTCAAAATGGCGAAACAATAAAGTTTGAACATTGTGGTATGAAGTTGGAACACACTTTGAACATTGCATCTAATCAATTTCAAATTTTAACAATGCTAACTAACGAAAACCAACTAAAAGAATTGAGAGATAAGTATAACGAATGGAAGGCACAACCAGAAAATTCAGGTGAAGATGCTTACTATAAATACGATAAAGGGCCTTCAATAGATAAAGTAAAATCAAGTCAAGTTGTTGGTAAAGTTATATATTCATTAACAAATACTGGAAAATTTATATTTTTCGTGCGAAATAATTTTTTGCAGATTATTGTCTATGGTATAATTCTATATGCAGGATCGTTACTTTTGAAAAATGAAGAAGATTATGTTAAACTATTTTAAAAGGAGTGAAAATGAGAAAATCTTTTAGTAAATCAAAAAAGATATATTATGTAACATTATGTGCGTTACTTATTTTTGCTCTTACCTTAGTTATTACTGGAAGTTGGTTCACAGATAATGGACATATTAAAGGGGGATTAACTAAACCAATCATTCAACCTAAGGTGGTATACAAAAGTGGTTCTAATTATACAGAATTTGGAGGAAATAGTTTTTATTGGTCGTCAAGTTCAGATAATAAGGAAGTTTACGTAAAGTTTGATACATCAAATACAGTAAAAAATCAAATTTGTAGAGTAGCTTATAGTGTTACTTGGGGAACACTTGAAAATGGTGTTTGGACACCAAAAACCTTTCAACCAGTAGATTCACTTTCGCTTTCACCAATAAATTTTGATAC
>CATZIR010000018.1 GCA_958420145.1 uncultured Eubacteriales bacterium
TTAAAGTGGCACGCGAGCTGGGTTCAAAACGTCGTGAGACAGTTTGGTCCCTATCTATCGTGGGCGTAGGATATTTGAGCGGGGCTGTCCCTAGTACGAGAGGACCGGGATGGACATACCTATGATGCATCTGTTGTCACGCCAGTGGCATAGCAGGGTAGTGAAGTATGGAAAAGATAAACGCTGAAAGCATCTAAGCGTGAAACTTGCCGCAAGATTAGATATCCCATAGCGTAAGCTAGTAAGAATCCTTGTAGACTACGAGGTTGATAGGTCAGAGGTGGAAGCGCAGTAATGCGTGTAGCTGACTGATACTAATAATTCGAGGGCTTGATCACAAAAAATTGATTTTATCAATTTAGATTTTCGTGAGAACTTTGATGCAAGAAGTTTTCACTAATATAGATAAGATAACAAATAGTTCTACTTTATGCAGTTGTGAATGTGCTGAGAAGTTCATTCTCAAATATTCAACCATTGTTGGTGATTCTAGCGTGGAGGCTCACCTGTTCCCATACCGAACACAGAAGTTAAGCTCCACAGCGGTTACGATACTTATCGGGAAACCGGTCGGAAAAATAACTCATTGCCAACATTCAATTAAGAACCGAGACATTAGTCTTGGTTTTTTTGTGTTTATTAACCAAAATCGCAAACAGCCATTCGTTAATGACGCTACGTTTCATCACTTGCACAAACTATGTAATGCGCAAGTTCAAACTCGTTGGCTCTATATAACTCATTGCCAACATTTCATTAAAATTAGTTTAAGTATGTTTTTTTATAAGGTAACACAAATTAATATCGTCATAAAACTTCATTTAACTAAACATATTTTTTAGAATAAAAAACCACTATAATTAGTGGCTTTTCTTTACTTAGAATATAGAGCGAGTTCTTTTAGTTTGGAATGAGATTTTGCTGTTACGATTGTCTTTTCGGTAACACGAGTATTTTTCTTTATGATTAGTTCGTGATTAAATGAATAGATGTTTCTCTCAACTTTTCTTCCAACTAAAAAGTTGTCTTTTGTTACTTTTTTTGTTGGCAAGCAGTCAGCATTCAAAACTACTTTCTTTTTTGGTTTGATTGGCTTTACTTCTTGGGTTTCGGCTAAGTTTTCGCTGATTGCTTCTTGTGGCTGTGGGTCTTGTTCAGGTGAGTTTGTTTCGGTAGTGCTTTCTGTTGTTGTTATCGTTTCAGCAGTTGTTGGCATTATCTGGACTTTGATTTCTTTGTTTTGTTTGTTGTTGATTATGTTTTTCTTTTTGAAGTTTGATAGTTTGACCAAGTTTTCTTCGTCTTGAATAAACATTGCATCTCTGCCACTTGTCACAACTTTTGATATATCAATGCTTTCGCCACTACTTAGGTCAACTTGCACAACATTATTTTTTTCGTCAATTTCTACATCACTTACAATCCCCAAAAATTTGCCTAGCGTGGTGTAGGCGTGATTGTTTATTGGATTGCTTGTTTCGTCCAAGATAGAATATCTAAGTTCTAGGCACGCATTGTTTTTTATGATGATAGCGTTTTCGCCAT
Source organism: uncultured Eubacteriales bacterium (assembly GCA_958420145.1). Taxonomy (GTDB): domain Bacteria; phylum Bacillota; class Clostridia; order Christensenellales; family UBA1242; genus CAKVNM01. The sequence continues at coordinate 1,546 of CATZIR010000018.1, forward strand.
AACTATATATGTCGTTAACATTTATTACTCTTTCTTCTTGAAACTCATTATCATTAAATAGGACAATGAACTTTAATTTTCTAAGGTTTTTGTCAAACACCACATTACTCACGATACCTTCTGTAACGCTTTCGTATAAACTTATAACAGGCTTGCCCAAATATTCAGTTATTTTTCTCATAAATCCTCCAAAGGTTGTTAGTAAATTATATGTGGACAAACTGTAAAATAGGACAAGATTAATCAATTTAGTTTTTTAGTTATCAAAAAAATGTTATTGCTTTTTTAATTTGTTGTATTTAGAAAATATTGTGATATACTATACTTAGGAGACATTAATGGGCTTTTTTCAAAAACTAAAAAGATTTTTCACTAAGCCAGTCGAAGTGGAAAATAACAAGAAAGACAGAGTGATAATGCACTCAAAGCATAGTGGAAGAATACCACTAGACAAAAGTCTAGTTGTGCCAGAAGGCTATATTTGTTTGCTAGTTGCAAAAGAAAAAGTTTGTGATAGATTTGTTGCTGGTGAGTATAAACTATCTATCGACAACATTCCAGTTTTGTGTAGGACATTAAAACTAAATGTGCCTAACAAAAAAGGCAAGTATAAAAACTCATTTTTTGCTGACATTTATTTTGTCAATCTTGGCTCGTTTACTTCTAAGTTTGAAAGCGGGCAGGGAGTATATATCAAACGAGATAAAAAGTTTTTGGGGCTTACGGCTTTTTTGAAAGGTAATTTTTCCTATAAAGTTAGCGACCCACAATTATTTGTTGACGCTCTTTTGAAAGTATATGGAGTGATAAAAGGCAACCTAGCACAAAGACAGGTGGAACTTTGGACAGGTGACCTAGTGGACAAAAAGGTTAAAAAGAATAAACCTTTGGTCGAAGAACTCTACGAAAGAGATTCCAAATGCTTTGATGGGCTAGTGGACTACTTGAATAAAAACACTCGTGACATCGGTATTGAATATACGCAGGTAGAAGTCACGGAAACTATTATGCCTAAAAAGGTATACAAAAAAACAAAACTTGAATACGCCGAAAATCAAGACTTTGCCGAGCCTTACAATAGCAAGCAAATTGAAAACAATGGCGAGCCTGTTCAAGACAAGAGTCAAAAACTTAGTGAGCAACAACCATACTTTATTAATGGTAAGTATAATGGCGAGTATGTAGATGATACTGTTTCTCAACAAGACGAGTCAATGGACACTAACGGCATCGACTACTTTGATGAAAAAGATAACCAGCAAAGCAAGTTTGGTTATCAAGAAAGCGACTTTTTGCCAGATACGGCAAAAGAAAGTTTTGACAACAAAGAAAGCACTTTTAATTTTAGTGACGACATTGATAACTCACTAGAAGGCTCATATGATTTTAATGATTCCAATGATATTCCACAGCCACAAGAGAATTTGGAAGAAATGCAAAAAAAGATTGCGTATAAAAAATGCTCAAATTGTGGTGCAATAAATCCAAAGAATGCTGTAACATGTTTTGAGTGCCATAACGAGTTCAAAAAGATTTGTCAAAAATGTGGCGCAGAAATAGACAACGGCGACTTTGTTTGCCCTAAGTGTAAGAGCGTTGTTATTTAGATTACTATTGATTTTCTAAAAGTTTTGTGATAAAATTATAAAAGGAGATAAAACTATGAAAAAGAAAAAAGTTATAACCAAAGATATGACTTTGGCAGAAGTATTAAATTATGTTGACCATGCCGACACCATTTTAATGGGTTTTGGTATGCATTGTTTCTGCTGTCCAACAGCGCAACAAGAAACTATCGAAGAAGCAGCGCAAGTTCATGGTATAGACTTAGAACTTTTGCTAAACAAACTCAATGGAAAATAAAAAGGGAGTCGATTGGCTCTTTTTTGTTTATATTTTTTCAAAATGGGTATTGACAATTAAACATTTAGATGCTAGAATAAAACCAGAATAAAAAAAGAGGTATATTATGATCGATATTGAAGGGCTAGTTAATCACCTAAATCAAAATTTTAGAGATAGATTGAAATTGCTTGCTACCATTGAAGAAATTAGACAACATCATTTAGTTAGAGACAACGCAGAATTTTATTTGGATAAAAATGGCGACTTAAAAGTAAGAATAAAAGAAGAAAATGATATATCATATGCTGATAGATTGCAAATTAGAGGTAGAATTGGAAAAATTCATCCACTATTAGACAATTATAACCAAACATACAAAAGACTAAGAAAAGTTGTAACTGAACTTCCAGCAGACAAAGCATTGTTTATTTTAAAAGAATGTACAAAAGAAAGTATTAAACTATATGATGAAATCAACAATGTATTAGTTGAAGATATGAAAGAACATAATAGATTGCCTGAAGATTTTGAGGGAAGAATTGACCTAAACAGACTAAAAAATACTCCAAGGGCTAGAAAGGTTACTTTGACTGTGTTGCAACAATATATCGACTACGAAATTAATTTCTATAAACAATTTGAAAAAGAAATAAACGATTCAAAAACAAAATAAAAGCCTAATTTTTAAGGCTTTTTTTGTTGCAAAATTAGCACTTTTATTGCCAAATATTTGCTAAAAAATATTTTTAAAAATTACCAAAAAAGTATTGACTTTATATGCTTATTGTATTAAAATAGATATCGCTATGGACTATGGGTTGAAGTCAAAGGTTACTACATAGGCAGTCATTACGACCTGTGGAGAGAATTTTGGCGGACTAGTTCGACAGCCAGTCGAACGATTAGGCAAGACGCATTTGTTCCGTTTTTTTTAAGTTCGTAGTCATGAAACACACGGGGCAGTGTTAATATATAATCTTGTTTAACAAAAATAATGGAGGAAAAATGGCAACACAAAAAATTAGAATTAAACTCAAAGCGTTTGATCATTCTCTAATTGATCAAGCCTCAGCACGTATAATTCATACTGCTGAAAAGTTGGGTTGCAAAATCAGTGGCCCAATACCACTTCCAACAGACAAGGAAGTAGTAACAGTAATTCGTTCACCACACAAACACAAAGACAGTCGTGAACAATTCGAAATTAGAACACACAAAAGGATTATTGATGTTATTAGCCCATCTGCAAAAGCAGTTGACGGTCTAATGAAACTTGACCTACCAGCAGGCGTAGACATCAATATCAAACTATAAGGTGGTGACGCAAGATGAAAAAACAATATTTAGGAAAGAAACTTGGAATGACACAAATCTTCGCAGATAATGGTCTAGTTATTCCAGTTACTGTTGTAGAAGCAGGTCCACTTTCAGTTATTCAAAAAAAGACAACTGATAAAGACGGATACGATGCACTTAAAGTTGCATTTATGGAAACAAGAGAAAACTTGCTAAACAAAGCAGAACTTGGTGAATTCAAAAAAGCCAATGTTACACCAAAGAAACATGTTGCAGAAATCAAAATCGACGACATGGACAAGTATGAAGTTGGACAAGAAATCAAATGTGATATGTTCAGCGTAGGTGATATGGTTGATGTTTCTGGTAAAACAAGAGGTCGTGGATTTACAGGTGTTATTCAAAGATGGAATCATGGCCGTCACAGAATGACTCACGGTGTATCACTTGTTCATAGAGCAGTTGGTTCAACAGGTGCTAACTCACATGTATCTAGAGTTTTCAAGGGTAGAAAGATGCCTGGACAATATGGTAACGAAAATGTTACAATCCAAAATCTTCAAATCGTAAAGGTTGATGCAGACCGTAATGTATTATTGATTAAAGGTGCTATTCCTGGCGCAACTGGCGCAATAGTTACTATCAAAAGTGCAGTCAAAGCAAAATAGGATAAAAGGAGTTAAAAATCATGCCAAAAGTTAAAGTTTATAATTTGAACGCAGAAGCAGTTGGAACAATGACTTTAAAAGAAAGTGTATTTGGTGCAGAATACAACGAATCACTTATTCACGAAGTTGTTGTTGCTTATCTTGCTAATCAAAGACAAGGCAACAAAAGCACCTTAACTCGTAGTGAAGTTAGAGGTCATGCTAAAAAGCCTTGGGCACAAAAACACACAGGTCGTGCTCGTCACGGCGACACAAAAGGTCCACAATTCACAGGTGGTGGTGTAGTATTTGCACCAAAGCCAAGGGACTTTTCTAAAAAGGTTAATAAATCAGCAAAACGCTCAGCATTTATTAGCGCAATCAGCACAAAACTTGCTAACAAGGAATTTACAGCAGTTGATAGTTTCGCTTTAGCAGATGCTAAAACAAAACTTGCTCAAAATGTTTTGGATAGTTTCAAACTAAACGGAAGAACACTATTCATTACATCTAACGCAGATGAAAATCTTCTAAGAGCAACTGCAAACATTCCTTCTCTAGAAGTTGTTGATGCTAAACTTGTTAACACATATCAACTAGTTGCTAGCAAAAATGTTTTAGCAAGCAAAGAAGCGATTAAACAAATCGAGGAGGCTTACGCAGAATAATGAGAGATTATGATATTATCATTAAGCCAATTTTAACCGAAAAAAGTTACGCAGACATTGCTAACAAAAAATACACATTCATGGTAGCGAAAGATGCTAACAAATCAGAAATCAAAAAGGCTATCGAAAACATTTTCAAGGTTAAAGTTCAAAAAGTTAATACTTTGAATGTTCAAGGTAAATTAAAATCACAAGATAGAGGAAGAACATCAGGCTTTACAGCAAGTTACAAAAAAGCAATCGTAACACTTACTGCTGATAGCAAATCTATTGAGTTCTTCGATAGTCTATCATAATAGGAGGAAATTATGGCTTTAAAAACAAATAGACCAACCACTCCTTCAATGAGACATCTAAGCACTCTTGATTATTCTAACCTTTCTAAAAAGGCCCCAGAAAAATCATTGCTAACAAGTCTTAAAAAGACAGGTGGACGCAACAGTTACGGTAGAATCACAGTTCGTCACATCGGTGGTGGAAATAGAAAAAAATACAGAATCATCGACTTTAAGAGAAACAAAGACGATATTCCAGCAAAAGTTATTAGTATTGAATACGATCCAAACAGATCAGCAAATATTGCATTACTAAGTTATGCTGATGGTGAAAAGAGATATATCTTGGCACCAAACGGACTTAACATTGGCGACACTGTTATCAGTGGTAAAAATGTAGAAGTTAAAGTTGGAAACGCAATGCCACTAGACAGTATGCCAGTAGGTATCGTTATCCACAATGTAGAAATGGAACCTGGAAAAGGTGGCGCTATCGGTAGAAGTGCAGGAAACGAAGTTCGTTTAATGGCTAAAGAAAACGGTAGAGCAACACTAAGACTTCCTTCTGGCGAAATGAGAACAGTAGTTCTTGCTTGTCGCGCGACAGTAGGTCAAGTTGGAAATCTAGACCATGAAATTGTTAATATCGGTAAAGCAGGAAGAATGCGTCACATGGGAGTTAGACCTCATGTTCGTGGTGCAGTTATGAACCCTGTTGATCACCCACACGGTGGTGGTGAAGGTAAGAACCCAGTTGGACACTCTGCACCTATGACACCTTGGGGTAAGAAAGCAGTTGGTAAGACAAGAAATAAGAAAAAGAATTCTTCCAAATTTATTATTAAGAGAGTAAACTAGGAGATTAAGACATGAGTAGATCATTAAAAAAGAAACCTTATATCGAAGAAAGGTTGAAGAATAGAATTTTAAAAATGAACGAATCAGGCGACAAAAAAGTTATCAAAACTTGGAGTAGAAGTTCTACTATCTACCCTGAATTCGTTGGTCATACTATCGCTGTTTACAATGGCAAGAAACATATTCCTGTTTACTGCACAGCCGATATGGTAGGACATAAACTTGGAGAATTTGCTCCAACAAGAACATTTAAAGGACATTCTGCAAGTGAAAAAACTGCAGTTAAAAAAGCATAAGGAGTTAGATTATGGCAAAGAGAATTAGAGAAAAATCAGCTAGAATTGCTGAACAAAAAGATAAACGCCCTCGTGCTACTGCTAGTTATGTTCGTATGGCTTCACTTAAAGCAGGAAAAATTTTAGACCTTATTAGAGGTAAAAAATATTATGAAGCAGTTGCAATACTAGAAAATACTCCACACTATGCTTCTCCTGTAATCCTAAAAGTGCTAAACTCTGCTGCTGCTAACGCAGAACACAACTTATCTCTAAACAAAGAAGATTTGTTTGTTGCAGAATGTTTCGCTAACGATGGACCACTAATGAAGAGAATGATGCCAAGAGCAAAAGGCAGAGGCGATAGAATTTTAAAGAGAACAGCACATATCACAGTAGTACTAGATGCTGTTAAGCAAAATTAAGGAGTGAATGAATAATGGGACAAAAGGTTAATCCAAACGGATTTAGAATTGGAGTTAATAAAGATTGGTCATCTACTTGGTATGCTGATAAGAAAACTTTTTCTAAATACATTTTAGAAGACAAGAAAATTAGAACATACATCAACAAGAAATATGGTCAATGTGGTATCTCCAAAGTAGTTATTGAAAGAACAGAAAACAGACTTATAGTTGACATTTTCGCTTCACGCCCTGGAATGCTTATCGGTGTTAAAGGTGCTGAAATCGAAGTTATCAAAAAAGAAATTTCTAAACTTTCAGATAGCAAAAATATTACATTGAATATCAAGGAAGTTAAACGTCCTGATATAGACGCAACTTTGGTTGCACAAGGCATTGCTGCCCAACTTGAAAAGAGAGTTGCATGGAAGAGAGCGGCTAAACAAGCAGTTCAAAAAACTATGAAAGCAGGTGCTAAGGGTATCAAAGTTATGGTTAGTGGAAGACTTGGTGGTGCAGAAATTGCTAAGTCAGAACATTACCTAGAAGGTAGTTTGCCACTACAAACATTAAGAGCAGATATCGACTACGGATTTGCAGAAGCGCTTACAACATTCGGTATTATTGGTGTTAAAGTTTGGGTATACAATGGCGAAATTCTAGGCAAAAAAACTCCAAAAGAAGGAGGTAACGACAATGTTAATGCCTAAAAGAGTAAAAAGAAGAAAACAAATGCGTGGCAGAATGACAGGTAAAGCACTAAGAGGTAACAAACTTGCTTACGGTGATTACGGTCTAGTTGCTACAGAACCAGCATGGATTAAATCAAATCAAATTGAAGCAGCCCGTGTTGCTATGACAAGATTTATCAAACGTGGTGGAAAAGTCTGGATTGATATTTTCCCACACAAGCCAATTACACAACAACCTGCAGGAACTCGTATGGGTGGTGGTAAAGGTTCAGTTGAGTATTGGGTTGCAGTGGTAAAACCAGGCAGAGTTTTATTTGAAATGTCTGGAATTCCAGAAGATGTTGCTAGAGAAGCACTAAGACTTGCTTCTAATAAACTTCCAATCAAATGTAAGTTTATCAAAAGAGAGCAACCAAAAGAAACTGTAGAAGGTGGTGCTGAATAATGAAAACTGTAGATTTTAAGAATATGACAACAGCAGAATTGAACGAAAAATTGAAAGCACTAAAAGTTGAACTTTTCAATCTTCGTTTCCAACATGCTACAGGTCAATTAACAAATCCAATGATGTTAAACATCACAAAGAAAGATATTGCTAAAGTCAAGACTATCTTGAAAGAAAGAGAACTTGCAGGCAAGAAGGCATAAGGGGGAATAAACAATGGAAGAACGCAATGAAAGAAGAAAAAGAACAGGTATTGTTGTATCTGACAAGATGGACAAAACTGTTACTGTTGCTGTAACAAGCAATGTTAAACACCCTCTTTATGGAAAGGTTGTTAAGAAAACTAAGAAATTCAAGGCTCATGATGAAAACAATGAGGCAAGAGTTGGCGATACAGTCGAAATCGTTGAAACTAGACATTTGTCTAAGGACAAATATCATAGAGTTAGCAGAATAATCGAAAAGGCAAAATAAGGAGATAAATCAATATGATACAACCACAAACAAGATTAAAAGTGGCTGATAACACAGGTGCAAAAGAAATTATGTGTATTAGACTACTTGGTGGCTCTTTAAGAAAGAGTTCAAATATTGGTGATATTATCGTTGCCAGTGTTAAGTCTGCAATTCCTGGTGGAGTTGTAAAGAAAGGCGATGTTGTTAAAGCAGTTATCGTTAGAACAACAAAAGGTCTAAAGAGACCAGACGGCTCTCACATTCGTTTTGACGACAATGCAGCCGTAATTATTGACAATAACAAAGAACCAAAAGGAACAAGAATTTTTGGACCAGTTGCGCGTGAACTTCGTGAAAAAGGTTACATGAAAATAGTATCTCTTGCTCCAGAAACACTATAGGAGGCTAAATAATGAAAAATTTATCAGTTAGAAAAGGTGATACAGTTTTAGTTATTAGTGGTAAAGATAATGGCAAACAAGGCAAAGTAAAAGCAGTTAGTCCAAAATCAAACAGAGTTATTGTTGAAGGCGTAAATTTTGTATCAAAACACAAAAAAGCAAGAAATACTCAAGAAAAATCACAAATTATCAAGGCAGAAGCACCATTTGATGCTAGTAACGTTATGGTAGTTTGTCCACACTGCAACAAGGCAACAAGAGTTGCTCACAAAGAAGTTGA
>CATZIR010000019.1 GCA_958420145.1 uncultured Eubacteriales bacterium
ATTGACGATGCTACAAAAAAACTAAATGATACTGATTATGACTACTACTATTACGACAGTAACACAAGATTTACTTCTATCACTCCAAAGTTTAAGTCTTTGGACGGAAATGGCTATAAAATATACATCAACTCATTTGCTTTGGACCAAAATTCAAATAGTAACTACGGTTTCTTTAGCAAAATAGATAAAGATATAATGGTTAGAAATCTAGAAATTGTATTCCTAAATCAAGTTGTAAATACAGCAGAGGAAAATGCAACCCCAATATACAATATTAGAGATAACTACACAATCTCTACAGAGAATGTTACTAAAGCAAACTTCGGTATCTTTGTTGGACAAAACGAAGGTATCATCACAAACTGTAATGTCACATACTACCAAATAGGACGCATAGAAAAAAATGAAGACGGAAATGTTACTAAGTTGTTTGATATGCAACAAGTAGCAAGTCAAAACTTTACTTTGGAAATTGACAGTAGTGTTGATGCGGTTATTGGTGGCTTTGTTGGTGTTAATAACGGCTACATCACAAACAGCAAAATTGGTGGTGTAGAGTTTGCGAATGACTCAAAGGGCTCAGTAGACTTTGACAAAGTTTTAACAATAAAGGGTAATGGCAAGATTGGTGGATTTGTAGGTTCTAACAACTTTAAGATTAGTTCTTGCTATGCACACAATATTGGAGTTATTAACTCTTCACCTTTAATCAAGGGTACTCAAACAGCAGGCTTTGTTGCAGAAAATACAACAAAGGGTAAAATTATTCAATCCTTTGCCGAAGGAATGACTACAAAAGACGGCGAAAATAACAAGATTATAAAATATTATGATGCAAAAAAGATGAATAATATAATTGCATCTAATGGCTATATTGGTGGTTTTGTTCACAGCAACTATGGTGTCATCAACGATAGTTATGCAAATGTGCCAATCGAAACTCCTGCAAGAAGTGCAGGCTTTGTATACCTAACAAGTGGCAAAGATGCGGTTATAAGCGAGTGTTTTGCGCTATCTAAATCTCGTAATCAAGAAGATACAACAGCATTTAGATTCTTTACTGGCACAGATGATATGACAAAAGTTAATGTGCTAGAAGATGCGAAAATCAAAAACTGCTACTACGAAAGTGAAACAGTTCCAGTAGAAATTGATGAGAAATTTAGAGAACCTGCAACTGCAGTTTCGTCAAAAGATTTTAAAGACTTTGATAAATTCTATGGCTTTGAACAAAGTATTTGGGGAGAAAATTCAAAAGATGTAAATAAAAATCATTTGATTTTGTCTACAACCGAACAAACAACATTTTCTCGTAGAATTATTTCTGGAATCAATTATGTAGAAGGAGTTATAACAGACTACACATATAGTTATAGTAGCGATTCTGTTGGCTCATCAACAAACCCATTAATTGTCTATAACGATGCATCATTCTTGCAAGCATTCAATGGTGGTGAGTTAAAATCATATACACAAGAAGATGGGAAAAAAGTGTACCTATACAACAAAGGCTTTATTAGACTTGTTACTGATATCAGCCTAGAAAACTACTTGGGTCACGATGAACTTAAACAATTGCAATCTGTTGTATTTGCAGGTTCTTTGGATGGAAATGGTCTTGAAATAACAAATGTAGGTGTTTTAGGAACAAACGAAACAGAATCATTTGGATTGTTTAAACAAATTGGTTTAATTTCTGCTGAAAATAGTGCAATAATCAAAAACTTGACAATTCAAGTTGTAGAAGTTGCAAAATCAACTAGTACGATGGTTGGTGCATTAGCAGGAAGGATGGAAAAAGCATCTTTGGTTAACACTCACATAATAGGCGATGGAATTACTATCGAAGGTAAAAACATCGTTGGTGGCGTTATTGGTTACGTTGGAAAAGATTCAAAATTATCAAATGTTTCCGCAAATGTTAGTGTAATATCGGCATATGCACAAAAAACCAATAATAAAGAATACGCTGACTTTACAGACATAACACTATATGATAAAAACAGTAAAGATAAAAACTTAACTAAAGTATCATACTCAGGTGGTATTGTAGGTGTGCTAGATAGTGGCACAGTTGACTTAAAAAATGCCGATGGAGCTTATAAGCAATTAAGCAAGTTACAGTTAAGTAATCAACAAAGTTCTCGACTTTACGCTTATGGCGATATCACAATTTCTGGCGAAATCGTAGGTGGTATTGTGGGCTACAATGGAATGGGATCATCACTACATAACTCTAAGTTTGAAATAGCCAATAACAACAATCAATTATTAGTTGGTAAATACTCAGTTGGTGGCTTGGTTGGTGAAAACCATGGTTCAATTTCTGCAAGTAGAATTGAAGTTATTGACGAAAATGTTGATGATGTTGATAAGACTTTCAACAACGAAACAACTATGACGCTATTTAGTAGCGATTCAACCTATCCAAGATATGTTGGTGGTCTTGTAGGATTTATGCCAGAAGGCAAGATTGATAACAGCTTCTCAAAAGCAAACGTAATTCATCCAAACGCTAGATTCATAGCAGGATTAGTTGCAAGTTTAGGAAAAAATGAGCCTAACGCCTACTTTAGTAGTATAAAAGAATACGACGACATCAATCAGTTTAAAAATGGTCTAGGAAAGAGAGATATGCTATTTGATTTCTTAGGCGCTGGAATTAGATATTCATACTCTACTGGAGTGGTTTGGACAAATCCAGATTATGCATATACCTACACAGTAGAAAATACAACAACAACTATATACGAAAGTGACTTAACAAACGGAACGATACTATATAACATAGATGCTACTCCACAAAATTATGTTGGTGGAATGGTTGGTGAACTAATCATAAGTAGTACAGAAATTGGTAAAGAAGAAAGCAAAGAAAGATATATTCTAACAAATGTTCTAAAAGATAATGTTAGCATTGTAAATTGGAGAGATTCAATAAACGGCTTTGATAATATTCTAAGAGCAATGAATGGCGACTATGATAACAGAAAAGATGAGTTAGACAATAATATCACTATAGATGGCACTCAATCAAAGGTTATATACAATCCAAATACCGGTTATTTCGCAGGCAAAATTAATATTGCCAACGAAGATGATAATAAAACAATACAAAATATGCTCTTATCTGACAAGTATTGCGATAGCCTATACCTAAACAACTTTATTAATAATGGAACTAACAAGATTGCTCAACAAGTTGTTATATTAAAATTAAACGATAATTCAAAGTCAGTTTCACAATTCGACAAAAATAAAAACCAATTTGTTGTTGATGGTGATTTGGGACTTAAATTCCACTACGATGCGTCATTTGCATCAGACAGTTTGAAAAATTTACTTAATAACAAAAAAGATAATGCGGATATAGAATACTCAAAAATTACAATTAATTTAAGAAACGAATATAGAGAAACTGTGGCAAAAGCACATTACTTCTATGCTAACTTTAGTGAAAACTATTGGACAAAAGAAGGTTACACATATCCTAAACTACTCGATAAACAAGCAAACAGTGTAGTTAGAATTTACGACGAAAAAGACCTCGAACAGTTAACAAACACCTCGAGCGTTATCACGACTTACTACCTAATGAACGATATTGCTTTGACTAAAAACTGGGAGCCAGTAAAAGGCTTTAAGGGTATCTTTATGAGTGGTGATGGTGGCCCTTATACAATCTATAACATTAACATCAAGTCAGAAAATCAAGATTCAGTTGGCTTCTTTGCCTCTACTCAAAATGCAATAATTAGCAACATCAACTTCGTGTTTGGTGGAAAATTTGACCCAGAAAGAGATGCTAGCGGTAATATTGTTTTTGGCAAAGATAGCAATGGCAACTCAACAGGTAAGTTTGTATTGAGTAAAGGCAAAATTTTAACCAATTGGGGACTTGATAGCCAAGGTAATCCAGTTTCAGTAGCAAACAGTGACTACACAAACGGTATTGTTGCAAGCTTCAAGTCTCAAACACAAACAAATCTATCAGCCTTCATTGGAGAAAATCATTCTTCTACAATCTTAAACGTAGGTCTAAACTTCGCTAATGGTGCTACAATTAGTGCAACATACGAAAGCGAAAGCACATTGCAAGACGGCATAAATATTAACTTTGGACTAATTTCAGCACAAACGGTTGTTAATGCTGGAGATAGTTGCCAAATATATGGCATTACTTTAAGACAACAAACTGGTATTGGCGAAACTGGAATTAAAGACAGTACTGGAAAATATTTGATAAATGGCGAAGGCGACTTACAAACAACATTTACCTTCAAGCCAATCAATGTTAAAAACCTAAACGTTGCAGGATTGTTCGGTAACATTAATAACAACTTGCAAACAAAGATTTCTATTTCTAACATTAACTCTAATATTCCTGTTAAATTGAAAACTGTAGGAGCAATTACATTGCAACCAACAGACGTAAGTGTAACAAAGTCTAACAATGAATTAACATTTGCAGGTGCAGTTGGCAAGGTAAATAATGTATCGTTTGACAATACCAATTTATCAAATGGTGGTTCAATCACATTTGGTGCAAATTTATCTACTACAAGCAATGCATCAGATAGTTACAATATCTATGCAGGAGCAATAATAGGTAAAGCAGAAAGTGTTAACATCAAAGATTGCCAAGTTTCTCAACCACAAGTTAAAAATGAACAAGGTAAGATAACTCAGGAAGCTTTGACTCTAAAATTATTGAAAACATCCACAAGTACAAACATTAATGGATATGTTGGTGGATTAGTGGGCTATGCAAATTCTGTAACAACACAATACAACCAAGGCTCAATGATTTATGCTAACTTGAACATATCTTCACTCAAAGCAAACAAATTTGCTATAGGTGGAATTGTTGGTGAAGCAGTTACTTCTACATTGAACAAAGTTGAGTGCGAAACTAACATCGATGTAAAACCAAACAACTTTACTAATGTTTATCTTGGTGGCTTCGTTGGTTACACACACAAGGGCTCAAGTTATGAACTATGTATCTCTAGTGGAAACATTTCAGTAGATGAATTTAACAATACAAGTAATACAAATACTTATATCGGTGGATTTGCAGGACTAGTTGACGATAGTAACGGCAATATTAAAAATTGCTTTGCTTTAACTAATATCGACGTTGCTAACGTAATTAGTTCAACAACAGCATATGTTGGTGGCTTTGTTGGATTATATAATAACAGTGAAAAATCTTTAACAAATTGTATTAGTATGGGCTATGTTAACGCAACAGTTACTCAAGGCTCTACTGACCACTTTATTGGTGGCTTTGTTGGAAAATTTTCTGGTACTATTAATTACAACACAAGTTTTACAACACTATTTACTAGAAACTATATAACATCTAGCTTTAACAATGTTGGCGGTTTTGTAGGTTCAATAGGTAACGGAAATCAAGATAATAACTACTACGCCTACCAACTTGCTGGCGTTGCAGATAACGGCATTGGAAATAAAATTCAGATAGAAGACGACGGAAGTTATTCAATTACTATTATTAACGAAAATAATAAAGCAGAGACACAATCTATCCTAGAGTACTTGAAAACAATACGTAATATAATATATATTAATGGAAAGAAGATAATTAATGGAAAATTTGCAAGCTCGCAACTCATTGAAACAATACAGGAATATGGCTCAAAAATTAATCCACAAATAATTACCAGTGCAAACACATCATTTAGTGATAATACAAACTACTATATTACAGACGCATCAATTCTTAATGGTAGTGTAATGTCGGTTGGTAAAAATGCAACAGTATTATTCAATAGAGATGCTACAGCTATTAACTCATACTTTACCGAAATCGGCAAAAATTCTCTTGTTTCTGGACTAAATGTTCAATATAGTTATGTTGACAAAGAAAAAAAAGAGATACTGTACGAAGTTAAAAGTGATGAAACTAAAATGTTCGCTGGATTTGTTAACACAAACAATGGTTCAATCTTTGAATGTTATGTAACAGGTAATGTAAAAGTAGTCGAAGAGATTGATTTTATTAGTGGATTTGTTGCTAAGAACTACGGCGCAATATCGAACTCAAGTTCAACGCTAAAAATGGACATCAATAATCAAACAGTTACAAGTTCTATTGCTGGCTTTGTTACAAATAACATTGGATTAATTACTTTTAGTTACACAAACGGCGAGATTAATAATGTAAATTGGTCTAGTGACCTAAAACTTTCTGGTTTTGCTGTATATAATTATGGAACTAGTGATAGTGGTGTAATTGTTCGATGTGGCACTTTAGCTAACTCATATAGCGCTACCGTATGTATTGATACGAACGACAATAGTGCGGGATTTGTTCATACTAATTGGACCATAAAAAATGGAACAATTATAAATTGCTCTTATGACTACTTTGCATTAAATGGTAAGACAAAGTTTGACTTGACGGCAGATCAAGTTGTTGTTAATAGAAGAAATACATTCTATTTCTTAGATACAATAAACACAAACGAGACATTTGCAAACGAAAATACTTGGAAAAAAATAGTTGAGAATAATGACTTTTCTAATATTTGGACTTATGATAATGAATACAACTATGGCTATCCAATACTAAAAAATATCAATGGTGAAGTAAACACATACACTGTGATACACACAGGAAATGGAACAAAAGATAATCCATACTTAATTAACCATGGTGGAAAACTAGACTGGATTAGAACAGTTGAAATTAGTAGTGGAAAAAATAACTACTTTAAACAAGTTCATGACATAGACATGAGTGCATTTGGTGAAGAATTTACTACAATATCTGATTTAAATAACAGTAGCTTTGGTTTTAAAGCTAGTAAGAACAATGAAAATGTCCGTGATGTAGCCATTGGAAACTTTCAATACATGAATTATAACGGAGATAAACACGTCATAGATAATATCATTATCGATGGTAGTAAAATTAATAACCAAACATTTAATAATCAAAGCCAAAAAATTGCTTGTTTAGGCTTATTTGCCAATGCAAATAAGATAGAAAACCTAGGAATAGATATTGAGATTAAAAATGCCAAACAAAAATATGTTGGTGGCTTAGTTGCGTATATGTTTGTAAGCAATACAATTAATAATTGCTTTGCAAATGTTGATATCGATATTGCTACGGGTGCACAATATGTTGGTGGCATAGCCGGATATTGTAGCGGTTTTATCTCAATGGAACGATTAGGAAAAATATGGGTATGGCGCATGTATGACTATAATGTGTTATATGGGATCAAAAACAGTTTTTCTATTGGAAAAATTTTAAACAATGATATAACAACATACAAAGAAGGTTTGTACATTGGCGGTATTTTGGGTAGAAGTAGTAATTGTGATAATTCTTACTCTGCAGTTTCAATCATTTCAAAGAATAAACAGAATAATAAGATAAAAACTGCTCCTATTGCTGTGTCAAGATCTACAGATGATTGGGATATAATTGAAAGCAAAGATACAAATGGCGACATATGTTATAAACTATATGATGCTTCTTCTGAATCGCAGCAATTCTCGTCAATTTCAAGTACATCAATAAAAGCATATTACGATGAAAATATTTCTTTAAGTGGAAACAATATTCATGATGATCCATGCAGCATTAGTTTTGCAGATAAGTGGTTACAAGATGAAAATAATTTGACAAATGAAAATAAATTAGATGGAGATTGGACATATAGCAAATACAACTATCCAGTTCAATCTTGGGTTAAAAACAATAAGTATGCATTGGAAATGCTAGGCTATCAAACAGATGAAAATGCGACAAACGGAACAGGTTCAAAGATTAGCCCTTATCAAGTAATAGACGGTAGTGTATGGAATAGTCTTGACTCACAGCCTGATAACGCTGTTGTAATTTCTATGACGACATTGAAAGATGTATACATTGATGCATCAGGATCAAAGTATAAAATATTAACAACATACTATAAATTTGATAAGCTTAGGAATGAATATGTTGAAATGGTACCATCAACTGATTTGTTTGGAAAAATAACAGATTCTAACTGTTTTGTTAAAAGGCAAGAAATAGAGACTAAGTCAGGACTTTCATCTACAGAAGCAGTTATAATTAAAAATAAATTCTTTAATGGAAATAACAATGTTAGCAATGCTACAAAATATGTAGTGAGTGTTGATAGTAAAGCTTCTCCAGTAATTTCCGGCATTAAGTATAATAGCAGTGGTGATGTTAAGTTTGCTGATAGTCTACCAAGTGGAACATATGTTTATAATGTTTCCGTTACTTATAAATCACCAACAATCAAAGAAGTCTTTGCTAAAAAGGTAGAGGAGAGTAAAATTCAAAAATTAAATTTAGAACTTACTGAAAGACAACTAACATCTGGCGGAGAATGGTTATTTGGTGCATTTGAAGAATCTACTATTCAGGACAGCACTGTAAAATTTAATCCTGATAGTAAATATTTAAATAAGCAAGAAAATTTAAAAATTGAAATAAGCAATTATAGTCCATACTTAGGCTTTTTCTTGAGTGAGGCATCAAATTGTGCAGTTGTTAATTGTAATTATGATGCATCAGGGCTACCTATTGATATTACTAATGGTGGAAAATCATATTTCTATTTTGGTTCATTAGTAGGAAAAGCAGAAGGGTCATATATTACAAACATATCGCTAAATGATGAGATAGAATCCTCAGCGTTTGATATTTATTCTATAGCACAGACAAACTATATAGGTTCAGTTGTTGGGTATGTTCACTCGAGTTCATTAAAAGATATAGTTGTTGGAACACCACAACAATTGTTAACTATGGATGAGGAAAAGATTCATTTAAAAGCCTCAGGCGACTTAATCATAAATCATCAAGCTGAACTAAGAGTTAAGATTAATAGTGAACAAACGACAACCTACGTTGGTGGTTTAGCAGGTCTCGTTTTTGGCAATAGTGCTGAGTGTAATAACGAACAAATTATAGTTTCAAATAATGTTATGGTGACAAGTGCTAAGAAATGCAGCATAATCTCGGTTGGCGGAGTATTTGGTTCAATTTCAGAAACATCTATACGTTACTGGAAAGATATTATTAGAAATATCGGCGCTATTAGAGGACTTCAATATGAATATGAAAATAAAGATAGGGCAGAAGATAACGCTACTTCGATGTTTGTAAAGTTAGATGGTTCTCAAATAAAGTTTGGTTCAAATATTTCTGGCTTAGATTCTGATGCGCAAATCGATCAAAATGATGGTGGAAATTCCTACATTAATATTGTTAGAAAGCTTGATTGTTTAGGAAAATTTCCAAACATTGGTGGATTCGCAGGTGGAATATTCAATGAGATTGGAAATACTCCAAGTGTCAAAGCAATTCAACAATACTATAAAAACAACAACATATCAATCTATGTGCCATTGCTTAGAACAAGCCAAATGGAATCAAAAGATATTTTAAACTCTGAAGTTACTTGTCAATACAATGATATATATATGACAACTAGAAGTTTCTTTTATGATGAAAGCAATGGTAATCCACCACTTTATACGAATAAAGTAAAAGAAGGAACTCTAAATTCTACAAATGCAGGAAAGATTGAAAAGAGTGAAGGAACTATTAAACCTTATTATGAATATATAAATACTTATGCTATTGGATTATATTCAGGTATATCAAATTCATATGAATACAAAGGTAATACGATAACTGAAAATTTATGTGGATCAGTAGGTTACCAATGTGGATATAGTTCTACTGCATATTTAAGTGGTTGGATATCATTTGCTTATGCACATAACTTTATTCCATTTGATGATGTAATGTCTAACTACAAATATTCATATAACGGAACTACTAAAAGATTTTATCTAAGCTCAAAAGAAATTTCAGCCTACGAATGTTGGCCAGAACAGAACTGGAACAGTGTAAAAAAATAAAAAACATACTTTTCTAGAAGTGACGGTAAGTCGCTTCTAGAAGAAAGATGTTTTGAATCACAAAACAAATCACAAAACAAATCACAAAACAAATCACAAAACAAATCACAAAACAAATCACA
>CATZIR010000020.1 GCA_958420145.1 uncultured Eubacteriales bacterium
GCTTGGCGAAGATGCTTCGCCATTTGATAGTGCTGGATATGAAATAACCAGTTTCTTAGTTGGTAGCAAACATAGTTCAAACAAACCATACTTTGCTTTTTTGTTGACAAACCTAATTGTAGGATTGAGCAAGTTTTTGCTACTTAACATAGTGATTTCTTTGTCGGTTATCATTCCGCAATCGTTTTTATAGTTTGGCAAACTGCCGTCACACGCACCTAAAATATAAAGTATTTCGTTTGGGTAAAAGGAACTAGAACTAGCGTCGCCGACAAAAATTTTATTAACCCCTTGTGGAACGGTGTTAATCTTAGTTGTTGATAAAATATTTTCTAGTAATTTTGTGTAGTAATCAAGTGTGCAAGGTTCACTACCTAGCATACCGTCAATCAAATCTAAAATAGACAAAATTTTGTCTAGCACTTGGCTGGTTGAATTTTTTAAATCAACAGACAGAGTTTCGCTGTTGACTACTTTTTCTAAAACACTTTTAGAATTAAATTGCTCGATAACATTTTTTGTTAAGTTTACAAAATCACCAATAGTAGTGCATTTAGAAATTTGGTTTTCTATTTTAAACAACTTTGACAAGTTCTCTACTCTAATTTTTTCTACGCTAGGGTCATAAAAGTTATTTTTTAGTGCTGAGTAGTCCAAGCCAAACTTTGTTATGTAATCTTCAAAAGCAAAAAAATCTTGCCTATCCATTTGAGCAAAATCACTTTTCAAAAACTCTAAAACATAATCTTTTGAGTAGCCACTGGTTATCACTGCAAACAAATTTAGCAAAAATCTTGCAAAAAAATGTTCGCTAAGCATTTTTGAGTAATCAATATAGTATGGCAAGGAGTATGACGAGAAAATTTCTTCGATATAATCCGCATATTTTTCTAGGTTACTGCAAGCAATATTAATTTGAGAAAAGTTCTCACTAAAATACATTTCTCTCTTTATTTGTCTAGCAACAAAGTCTACTTCGTCTTTGATATTTTCGGCTTCTACAAGAAAAACATTGTGGTTAGATGGCTTTTGCTCTACAGAAAGTCCAAACAAGTTTTGAGAAAGAGTTTCAAAATCTCCGTTAAACTTAGAATATATGTTTTTTATTTCGTATTCTACTTTATTTTCCCTAAACGACTGCGTAACATCTGCAAGTGTTTCGTTTAGATAGATATGTTTGTTATTTTGCTTAGTATTAGCAGAAAGACCTATCATAAACTGTTTTGAATTTTTTGCTAGGCACACCATACTACTTAGTTGCTTGAAACTAAAACTATCAAACATACCAACAAAAATTCGGCACGAAGTATAGTATTTGTTTTTAGAAAATTCCTTTGCGAAAACATCAAGCAAATCGGCACTATCAAACATCTTGCCTTGGATTAAGTTTTGATACTCACTATACACGAGTTTGATGTCTTCTAGTTTTAGTGACAAGTTCAAATTTTCTTGTTTTGAGTATAGTTCTTCTGGACTTATTCCACTAGATTTTAACTGCATTAGGGTATTATAAAACTGCTCACAAATTTGTGGCGAAGCGTTGTTTTTGAGTGCAACAAATTTATCATCATTGTCAAGCAATATTTTTGTTATTAGAAGTTTAACACTATCTTTGCTTAGTATTTGCTCACGGCTTAGCACACCGTTAAGCACTTTGTTAACTAATCTCGTTAGCGTCACAACATGCACATTAAACAAACTTTCTACGCCAAAATATTCAAATAGCATTTTCTCAGCATTCATCGAAAACTTATCTGGCACAATAACTAAATTGTCAGTAGTGTAGTCGCCTAAAAAAGGCTTTACTTCGTCTAACACTCCGTAAAAACTTTTAAGCAAACTATTGGCACAAATAATTTTCGCATTTTTCATATTTTCATTTTATCATTTTAACAAAAATTAGTCTATTAATTTTTTATAAAAACACGGTAAAATAAGTTTGACAAAAGCTAAAAAATTAATATAATATTACTATCACACAAAGGAGAATAAATAATGAATAAATACTCAGGAACACAAACAGAAAAAAATCTAAGAACTGCTTTTGCTGGCGAAAGTCAAGCAAGAAACAAATACACATATTTTGCTAGCGTTGCAAAAAAAGAAGGCTTTGAACAAATTGCCGACATTTTTGAAAAAACAGCAAACAACGAAAAAGAACATGCTAAAATGTGGTTTAAGGAACTAAACGAACTAGGTAGCACCATGCAAAACTTGGCAAGTGCTAGTGACGGCGAAAACTATGAATGGACAGATATGTATAAAGACTTTGCCGAAACAGCCGAAAAAGAAGGTTTTAAGGAACTAGCAGAAAAATTTAGAGCAGTTGCCGAAATCGAAAAACATCACGAAGAAAGATACAGAAAACTTCTTTCTAACATCGAAACAAAACAAGTTTTTGAAAAGTCTACTGTAAAAGTTTGGGAGTGCAGAAATTGTGGACACATTGTTGTTGGAACAAAAGCGCCAGACATTTGTCCAGTATGCGCTCACCCACAAAGTTACTTTGAAGTTAGAAACGAAAACTATTAGGAGAAGTCATGACAAAGGAAGAAAGAATAAAGGTCTATGACGAAGCCACAAACCTATGGGGACTCGTTGCACAATACGACCAATGCATAGAAGAAATGGCAGAACTAACTGTTGCAATCAATAAATATAAGCGCAAAGTTTTGTATGGAGAATATCCTAACAGCCAAAAAATAATCGATAATCTTGTAGAAGAAATTGCCGATGTTAAGATGTGCATTGAGCAAATGTGTCACTTTTTTAAGGAATACGATATAGATGCAGTTCTCGACAAAAAGATGGAAAAATTCCAAGCACAAATAGTTGAAATGAAAAAGGCAAAATAGTAACCAAAGTTTATCTCTCAATAAATACTAAAAATGGCACAATTTTGTGCCATTTTTTATAAACTTATATCAACAAATTTCCACCACTAACTTCTATGCTTTCGCCTGTGATAAAGTTACTTTCTTCGCTAAGCAAAAACATAACTGCATTAACGGTGTCTTCCACCTTGCAAACTCTGCCTGCTGGGTTTTCTTTTGCAAAACTATCAATCTCTTCTTGAGAATATTTTTTTGTTGCAAGTGGTGTGAGCGTTAGTGCTGGACTGACTGCATTAACTTTTATGTTGTAGTCTGCTAGTTCTAGCGCTGAGCATTTTGTGAGCATCAAAATTCCTGCTTGAGAGCAACAATATGCACTGGAATTTTTTATAGGTTTTGTGCCAAGCCTGGACGATGTATTTACTATTCGTGGGTCAACCGATTTTTTTAAAAGTGGAACAGCGTGCTTTGTGCAAAGCATTTTGCCCATTAGGTTAACTTCTAGCACTTTATCCCAAGTACTTTGCAAGTTGTTTTCAATTGAATTATTGATTGCTATTCCTGCATTGTTGCATAAATAGTCTAGCCTTCCAAACTCTCTACCGATTGTTTCAAACATTTCACTCACTTGGTCTTCTTTGCTAATGTCTGCCCAAATAGGAAAAACATTGTATCCTTTTTGCTTGAACTCTTCAAAAGTGACTTGCAACTCTGGGTCTTGTTGCAAACTATTTAATATAACTGTTGCACCTGCTTTGCAAAGCGCTTCGGCAATTCCCTTTCCTATTCCCGAACTGCTTCCTGTTACAAGTGCTATCTTGCCATTAAAATCATATTTAATCACAAAAAAATCCTCCTTTGCTAACATATTTAATATTAGCAAAAAAGGAAAAATTACTCAAACAAAATTATATTATAAAAATAAATGGAAATAAAAATGGAAATAAAAAAATGAAAATGTTTAAAATGAGATTATTTATTGTTTATTAGTTTTTCAAAAAATATTTTATTACTTTTGTATGCACTATTATTTTTGTTAATCTTTCCAACTTTATCGTTGCACCTTTGGGCTTTTTTGAAGTCGCCCAAATTATAGTAGCAAACGCAAAGTTGCAAAAGGGGATAAATGTTATAATACTGCTCCTGAACAAACGCACCTGATTGCAAATTTATTTTGTCTTTTAACGCCAATTTGAACCAATATACTGCTTCTTTATATATTTTTTCAAACATAAAGATGTCGCCTAACTTACAGCACACTTCTGCCCTTGGAGTGTCAAACGCAAAACTATTTAGAAGCGACAGTTTCGCTTTTTGATTTTCGCCTAAGGTCATATAGATAAACCCTAAGTCTTGACAAGCACTAATTAGGTTTTCTTTCCACGCATCTTCTCTTGCCAAAAACTTATTAAAGTTTTCTATCGCCTTAGCATACTTTCCATTAAACATAAGTTCTCTGGAATAGTAATACTGACTTCTTGCAGATAGCACTTTTCCACTATCAATCAAACTTTCGTAAATTTTTAGGTTTCTGTCAGTTTGCTTTTTGTTTGGTGCTGGTCTATGTTCAATGTTGTAATCAAAATATACTACCTTCCCTTTAGGAGAAATAACTTCGTGAACAGCATCTTCCCACACAAAACCTGCATTGTTTTTTACAATTCGCTCTCTATAATAACTAAATGTTGGTTTATTAAATTCGTCAAATGCTATGTCATACTTTATCATAACAACATCTGGCTTTTGACTGTTTAGTAAACTCCTTAGTTTAGAAATATTTTCTTGCAAACCACTAGACAAAACATCATCTGCGTCAAGCCACATAACATAGTCACAAGTGGCTAGCGAAAAAGCATAGTTTCTTGCACGAGCAAAATCATTTACCCATTCAAAATCTCTTACTTTTTCTGTAAAGCGCTGTGCAATTTGTTTTGTAGCGTCGGTTGAGCCAGTGTCGACAATAATTATCTCGTCAAAAAGTTTCTTTGCACTTTCAAGACACCTTGCCAAAACATCTTGTTCGTTTTTAACAATCATAGCAAGTGAAATTGTCGCCATAACACCACCCATATTCATTCTATTTTTTTGTCATAAAAAATGTTACAACAACCATAATAAAAGCCTATTTATGGTCTAAAAACGCATTGTTAGAATAAAAATGTTTTACTTTTTTAGTCTAGTAGTTTATAATTATATTTGTGAAATTAAAAATCATATAACTAAAGAAGGTTAAATATGAAATTTACTGACGGTGGCAAACTTAATCAATCAAAGTTAATTAATGTTCACGCAGGACATAGAAAAAGACTGAGAGGCAATCTTGTAGAAAATCAATGGGAAGGTTTTGACGAGCATCAAATGCTAGAATATATTTTGCAACAACCAAACAAGCAAAAAGATACCAACCCAATAGCACACAGGCTTATTAGTGAGTTTGGAAGTTTTGCAAATGTGCTTGACGCATCTGTCGAGGACTTAAAGAAAGTCGATGGCGTTGGTGAAGTCACAGCAACTTTTCTTCACTCTATTCCAAACATATTCAAGGCATACAAAAAGAGTAAGCAAACAGAAAAGCCAACTCTCACCTGCCCACGAGAAGTTTATGACTATCTTGGCAAAACATTCAATCATATGCCAATCGAAGAATTTCATGTTATCTATGTAGATGGTAACGGCAAACTAATTGTTTCTAAACTACTAGCAAAAGGAACAAACAACGAAGTTTCGTTCTCACTAAAAATGATAACAGAAACAGCCGTTAGAACACAGGCACAAGGTGTAATCATTTTGCACAATCACCCAATGGTGAGCCTAAACCTAGTAGCGAAGATATTGATATGACAAGAAAAATTTACTATAATCTTATGCTCAACAATATCTACCTTATCGACCACTTGATAATCACAAAAGATGAAAAGAACTATTATAGTTTTGCTAACAACGACATCTTGGACGGCTTTGGCAAAGACTATGTGAAATTAGTTGGTCAAAAACTTGAAATTAAAAACGCACGACCACCATATTGTGCTGATAAAATATAGGAGAAAATTATGGAAAAACTACAAAATTTAGACAAAATCGT
This sequence comes from uncultured Eubacteriales bacterium, assembly GCA_958420145.1. GTDB lineage: Bacteria > Bacillota > Clostridia > Christensenellales > UBA1242 > CAKVNM01. The sequence continues at coordinate 5,917 of CATZIR010000020.1, forward strand.
AAATCTTTGCAAAGGCAGAGGTTTTATCTACCAAGGAAGTGAAATTTATGGTGGAATGGGAAACACTTGGGACTATGGTCCAGTTGGTGTTGAACTAAAAAACAATGTTAAAAGGGCTTGGTGGAAAAAGTTTGTTCAAGAAAGCGACAATAGTTACGGCGTTGACGCAGCAATCTTGATGAACAGCAGAGTTTGGGACGCAAGTGGTCATACTACATCATTCAGTGACCCTAAAATGGACTGCAGAAATTGTAAAACTCGTCATAGAGCCGACAACCTAATCGAAGAATACAATCACAAACACAATATTGAAATGCCAGTTGATAGTATGAGCAAAGAAGAAATGCAAGCATACATCTTAGAGCATAACATCAAATGCCCAAACTGTGGCAAATGTGATTGGACAGAAATTAAAAACTTTAACCTTATGTTCTCTACAAAGCGTGGAGTAACCGACGACAGCCAAGACACAATTTATCTTCGTCCAGAAACAGCACAAGGTGAATTTGTCAACTTTTTGAATGTTCAAAGAACAACGAGAGCAAAAGTGCCATTTGGTATTGCTCAAATTGGTAAAGCATTTAGAAACGAAATCACCCCAGGAAACTTTACTTTTAGAACAATCGAATTTGAACAAATGGAACACCAATTTTTCTGCAAAGCAGAAGATAGTGAGAAATTCTACAACGAATACAAACAAAAGGCTTGGGACTTTGCAACAAGCGTTGGTCTAAAACCAGAAAACTTGAGATTCAAAGACCACGACAAACTTGCTCACTACGCTAAGGCTGCTTGCGATATTCAATATCTCTTCCCTATGGGCTGGAGCGAACTAAACGGAATCCATAACAGAAGTAACTACGACCTATCTCGTCACCAAGAATTTTCTGGCAAGAGTATGCTATATATGGATCCTATAACAAACGAAAAATATGTTCCTTGCGACATTGAATACTCAATCGGTTGCGACAGACTTGTTCTTGCACTACTATGTGAAGCATACGACGAAGAACAACTAGAAAACGGCGAAACAAGAATTGTTATGCACTTTGAACCACAAATTGCTCCATACAAAGTTTGCGTTCTTCCACTACAAAAAAATCTAAGTGAAAAAGCAAAAGAAATCTACTCTACACTTAAAAAGAAATTTATGTGCACATACGACGAAGCAGGCTCAATCGGCAAGCGTTATCGTCGTCAAGACGAAATTGGCACGCCTTACTGCGTTACAATCGACTTTGACACACTAGAAAAAGGAACAGTTACTGTTCGTGATAGAGACAGTATGCAACAAGAAACTATAAAAGTTGAAGAACTTGTATCATACATTAGTAACAAAATAGAGAGCTAAAAAAGGAGAATAAAAAATATGTTAATAGACGAAATCAAAAAAGCAAATATGATGGCAATGAAAAATCACGACCAACAAACAAGAACAGCACTTTCTATCGTAGTAAACAAGTATATGCTTGTTAACATCGAAAACAAGGCAAAAGGCGTTGAAACAACAGATGCCGATGTTATTGGAATAATTCAAAAAACAGTAAAAGAACTTGTAGAAGAAGCAGAAAATTATGCAAAAGTTGGTAACGCCGAAGAACAACAAAATGTTCTAGCACAAAAAAGTGCAGTAGAAAAATTCTTGCCACAAATGATGAGCAAAGACGAAATTAAAGCCGAAATTCTGACTTTAACTGACAAATCAATCGGCTCAGTTATGAAACACTTCAAGCAGAACTTTGCTGGCAAATGCGATATGCGTGATGTTCAAGAAGTTCTAAAAACTCTATAAATGCAAAAAAAAGAAGCCAATTTGACTTCTTTTTTTTATTCTTCAATCATCTCATCAACACGCTTGCTGATTTCTTCTTTTGACTTTCCGTCAACTTGCATTTTCGCTATTTCATAAAAATCAGGTAATTTTTCTTGCAATAATTTATTATAGTGTCTATTACCATTTTTTATAACCAACCTGCAAAGTGAAACTTTATTGGCTTTTGGAACATATATAGCAAATTTGCACATGTATCGCACCTGATAGCTTTCTTCTACCACTTTTTGGTGCTTAGGAATATCTGCATTTGGCACGCAAATTGCAAAATGGCAAGAACATCTTGCATTGTCGCTATCTAGCACAAGTTGTTCAAGTGCTTTTACGTTAGCGCCTTCAATTTGTGCAAATCTGCAAGCAATCTGAGGATTATCACTCTTTAGAACTACTTCTTCAAGAAGTTTTATATATAGTGGCTCTTTAATAAACTGTGCTAATTTTAAACAAAATTCTGCATTTTTACTCTTTATTGCCTTATCTACAACTCTATCAAATTTTTCATTAATTCCATATTGTTTATAGTATCTTTCTGCCGCCAAAAGAACTAATTCTTGTCTGTGTGTTAACATACTGTAACCCTCCTTATCTATCAGCATTTTAACACACGAACTTGCCACTGTCAACCCCATTTTTTAAAAAATTTAAACAAAAAAAGAAACCGTATTTTTGGGCTTCTCTTTTATAAATTAAAATTATTAAATTGCTTTGTGTTAAAAAATATTTACATCTTTTTTGTTTTTTAATATATTTTTAAGCGCATTTTCCTGTTCCTTATTCAATTTTTCCATTTTAGCAATACTCTCTTTAATTTGTGTGAGAATTCTTATATCTTCATCATCACGGTCTTCCATTAACTCGTCTAGTTTTTTTATTTGTTTGTCTATTGTTTTTCTATTAACTTGACTAACAACTTCCGTATCTTCAATAATACGATTTTTCATTTTTTCTTCATGTTCTGCTTTAATATTGTCTAGTGTTTTGTCCACTTTTTCAATGTTTTTGCTTATTTCTTGAAATTCACGCATTTGTTTTTGTTCTTTTGTTAACATAAAAATCCCCTCCCCTTTGTTATGTTATATATTAAGTATACACATTATAACATGATTTGTCAATATTTTTTTCTACGCTAATACTAAGGGTTAAATCTTGTTGGGTTGTCGGTTTGGATTTTTTCCACCACTGTTTCTGCCGAAGTAGACTCAGTTTGTTGTGGTTCGATAAATTCCACATCAGTTTTAGGAATGACATAGTCTGCTGGTGGTTCTTTTGCACCTTCGATAATCAAACCGTCGATTGGTTGATATTTTTCGTGTCTAATTTCTTCTTTACTAATCATTTTGCCGTCTTTAAAGGTTTCTTTATATGCCTTTGCTTCGTAGCCTTCTCGTGGGTACTTAACTCTATAATATTCGCCTTTATAAAGCACCTTGTCGCTATATTCTCCGGCAGTGTCCACCTGAATTTTATCGCCATTGTGTGGAATGTTACCTATAAATTCTGCCACTCTCTTAACTGTTATTCCGTCTGGAAGTGAATTGCCGTAGATTTCGACTGTGGCTTCTTCTTCGCTGGTGTAGGTTTTGATGTAGATATCATCTTGACTGTTGTTTGTAAATACCATATCAGCGTAGCCTTCGCTAACCATTGCGTCGAGAGAAAGTTCTACATAGCCTACTGGCAAGGTGTGTTTGTGAACTTCGTCTATCTCTAAGTTCGCTAGCACAAGTGCATTATATAGCGTTGTGCTGGCTTGACAAATTCCACCACCCACGCCATTAACAAACTTGCCGTTTAGAATTACAATCGCTGTTTTGTAGCCACCTTCTAGCGTTTGTGGGCCAGTAACTTCGTTGAAAGAAATTTTTTCGCCTGCTTTTATAACTTTGCCGTTAAACTTTTTTAGAGCGTAGTCAACATTATGTCTTCTGCCTTCTTGCGAGCCTTTTAGTGTTGTTGAGAACTTGCTCATAAGGTTGAGTTTGTTATCAAAATAGGACTGATTTATTTCTGGCTCAACCGAAGAAGTGTTCACATAAACCTTGATGTCTTTTGTTTTTAGAAACTGATTTTCTAAATCTTGATACAACTTTTCTGTGTCAACTTTTATTCCGTTTTTACCTTCGACGACTTCAAACATATTGTCACTATTAGGGTCAAATTTTACAGTTGCATTTACTGGCTCTGTTTCGATTTCCTTTACAATCTCGCCGATTTTTTC
>CATZIR010000021.1 GCA_958420145.1 uncultured Eubacteriales bacterium
TTGTTTTCGTATCTAAACCAACATAGTCCCTTGCCTTCTTTGTCTAGAACAAATATAGTCATTTCATCAAAGAATCTTCTTGATTTTCCTTTACAAGGTGCAACGATAGCCTTTATAGTCTTGTCTTTGAAAATTGAGAATGTTGTGTTACTGAAAATATCATTTAGCGTTCTTACAATTAGTGGGTTTCTAAGGTCTGGCTTGTCTGAAGCATATTTTTCCATTGCTTCTTTCCAAGTAAGTCTCTTGAAAGGTTTTTGGCAAATTTCAAAATTTGTGAATGTGCCATAAATTCCTGTCGCAATTTCTTCTGCCACTTTAAAAACATCTTCTTGAGTTGCAAAACTCATTTCAAAGTCTATTTGATAAAATTCACCTGGTGTTCTATCTGACCTTGCTGCTTCGTTTCTAAAACAAGGTGCAATCTGGAAATATTTATCAAAACCAGATACCATTAAAAGTTGTTTAAATTGTTGTGGCGCTTGTGGCAAAGCAAAGAACTTGCCTGGAGCATTGATAGTTGGAACAATGTAGTCTCTTGCACCTTCTGGAGAAGAAGATGTAAGAATTGGTGTTTGAACTTCTACAAAGCCCATATCATACATCTTGTTTCTAATATAGTGCAAAATATTAGAACGCATTACAACTTTTTGGTGCATATTTGGGTTTCGTAAATTCAAATATCTATACTTCAAGCGAAGGTCTTCACTAGCAAGTGTGTCACTAACTTCAAATGGAAGTGCAGAAGTGCATTTTCCAAGCATTTTTATGCTATCTACTAGTACTTCGATGTCGCCAGTAGGCATATTTGGGTTTTTACTTTCTCTTTCTACAACTTTTCCCTGAACACAAACAACGCATTCTTTTGAAAAGCCTGAAAGCAAGTTTTCATCTCTAACAAGAAGTTGAGTTATGCCGTAGTGGTCTCTAAGAGTAACGAATGTTATTCCGCCAAATTTTCTAATAGAGTTAATCCAGCCAGACAAAACAACTTCTTCGCCAACATTCTTGATTGTTAATTCGCCACATGAATGTGTCCTGTATACATTTTTTTCTATCATTTTTATTCCTCGATTTAGCATTTTGTTTTGTTAAAATCTGCTCAAATATATTTTTCACAACTTTAACAAGTATTTTGCCTAGGTATAATATCAAAAACAACAAAAAAAGTCAAATGATTGCATAGGTTTATGCAATTAAAAAAGTCTAAGGCATATTACCATTAGACTTTGTTCAAAATTCTTTGCTTTTCTACTTTTCTATAACATAATATCTAGTTTGTGTTTCGAGATATAATTTTCCACCATTTTTTTCTATAACTTTTTGCGAATAAACATTGTTTATGTTTGCTTGAAGATAAATTGGACAAATACCGAGTTCCTTGCATTTCTCAATCGCTAGACCCACCATCTTTGTTGCGTAGCCCTTATATCGTTGCGATTTTCTAATAGCGTAGAAAATATTGCCAGACCACTTTTTCCAGTTGTCGTCTATTTTTGTTCTAATGCCAATGTAGCCAACGGGTTCACCGCTAACATACATTATGTATGTAATTGTAGGTGTATCAAACTGTGAAATGTTTTGAAATTTTCTAGCAATTTGGTTCTCTAAATATGCCGTAAAATTTTCAAACGGTAGTCCAAAGCATAAGTTTGTCGAGCCATTTTCTTTTGCAGGAATATCTTGATACATATCGTATTCTACCTGTCCCATTTCCGTACACAATTCTTTTAGTACAAATTCATTTTTCATATGCTCATTTTAACATATCTGCATTTTAGTTACAACTAAATATTAAAAAAGTGTTTTTTAAGTCCACAAAAGAGTAAAAAGTCCAACACCAAAACAAGTGTTTAGAAAAACAACCGAAAATGGAAACAAATTCTAGAGTTACACTCGCCAAAGGCGAAGATTTAAACATATATATTTTACTAGGAGAATATTGTATGAAATGTGATTTTTGCAAGAGAAATAATTTTTGGAAAAATAAAGAAGAAAGGACATCTGAGACTGCTCGTATCATAATGGGGCCACAAGGCTGGTCCAAGGGGTGAACAAGGCATTCAAGGCTTAGTGGGACCAAAAGGCGACAAAGGCGACATTGGTCCTACTGGTCCACAAGGTGAAATTGGACCACAAGGAATTCAAGGCGAAAAGGGTGAAAAGGGTGATAATGGTTCTTTGGTTGTGCCAAGTTACGCAAATTTTTTAAACACCGCACAACAAACAATTTTGTTTGACACTATGCAAACGGGTTTTGTTTCGTTCAACTCCACACCTATTTCACAAGGCATAACACTACAAAATGGCACTGATATTGTAGTTGGAGACGCAGGAGTATACAAACTCGACTTCTCTTTTTCAATAAATAATTTTTATAACTCTAGCAATCTTCGGTTATTCGTTAATGATTCGTCTGTGACCACTCTACTCTCATCTTTTGCAAACGGAAATTATGCCACTAGCAGAATTATTAGATTACAAGCCAACGACAATATCAAAGTTGGAGCAACTGCAACAAGACTTGTGCTAAATAGTGGACTATCACTCATAATTTTTAAGATTGATGAATAATTAAAGCCAAAACCTAACAGAAATACAAAAACACCTATAATTAGGTGTTTTTTGTAGTTAATTAATTTGAAATTGAATTTATATTTACTGTTTCAAATTTTCTTCAAAATATTTTATTAAAATTTTTCTTGCAAATTCAGTGTTCACATAAGCAAACCACCTAAGTTTTGCATTATTTTTTAATTTTCCATTCTCATCTTTATCTAAAATTATTTCCACCTTATCTCCTTCGTTTAGTTTTGTATATGGTGGCAATTTTGTTTTACTATCATTTACAATAGCATACTTAAACGCAAAACCAATATCTTTGTGTATTTTAAAGGCAAAATCTAGAACCGTACTTCCAGTTGCAACATATTTAACTTCGTTAGAGCGAGTTCTAACTTTTATAAAATCACTTTCAAGTTGATTGATGTTATCTTCGTCTATTTGGTCCAAGTTTTGACCGTCTAATGTTCCAACTTTAGAGATCAAAAATTCTTTTTCTGTCATAATAAAGAGATTATATTTATTTTTATACTCATCTTCAATAACATAAAAACATTTGTCGATAATTGGGTCGGTATCAGCATCTATAATTTTTAGATTTGTCCTATATGCAAGTTTATTAAGCATATTAACAACAATTTCCTTGCGTGAACCTTCGCTACAAACTAAATTTATATTATAGTTTGAAACTTGTATAATTTGACCAATAGATAGTTTATTTAGATGATTATTCCTAAAAATTGTTGACAATTTTTCAAAAACTTCCCATTCACTAATAGGGCTAATCTCTATCATTTGAACCGAAGACAAATTAAAGAAAGAGTTTAGGGCTTCTTTTAATCTTTCAATATTTTTTTTATTATTTTGATGATAAGTTGCATAACTATCAAAATATTGTTTACCATTTTCTTTATTTACAATTTTAAAACATTCATTTTTAATTTCTTTAAAGAAAAATCCGCTTTTTAGTGCTTTTGCGATTGGCAAAACCCATTTTTCTGTTTCTCTAACCTTTTCAAGTTGCTTTTGGTAATCAAACGTTGAAATAGTTCGCAAATTATGTAGTCTATCGGCAAATTTAATTGCAAAACCACTTGGATTTTCTTTTCCTATCTTAATTAATTTTTGAAAAGTTTGTTCTTCTGCAGATGATTTTATAAATTCTGGGTCCTCATAAATATTTTCATCATTAAAAACATATTTAGATTTATCTATTGCACTAACACAATCCACAAGTTGAAAAACTGTTTCATTAAACTCTTCTATCATTTGATTAGGAGTATAAAAACAATCTTCTATGGTATCATGTAGTAAAGCACCTGCAATAACTTCTTCATCAAAGTTTAGTTCTGCAAGTATGATTGCAACTTCTACAGGGTGACTTATGTATGGAGTACCGTCTTTTCTTTTTTGATTATTATGGAGCAATTTTGCCTTGTCGTACGCCTTTTGAATTATGTCGGTTGGTAATTCATTATTTTTTGCAACTTCTAGCAGATAATTAAATCTGCAGTCAATTTCATCGAACATCTATTCCCTCCTTAATGAGTTTGTAGACAGCATCATCTTCTCTATTTGAAACTTTGGCAAATCTAAAAATGTTAGCTTCCAAAATTTCTCCAAAATGAAACTCTAACTTGTTTCTTAATATTGCTTGTTTTTGTAGTTCTGTTAGCTCTGTAGAAATTTCATTTTTATCTAAATACAATCTTTTAAAGAGTTGAATAATATCTTTTATTGCATAGTCCATATTAATTGTAAATTTATTAAAGGTTAGTACATTATAGAGTTCTCCGTCTGGTACATCAAGAATATTTTTAGAAAGAATAATAAATTGAACACAAGGGTTATATTCTCTACCCCTAGCAATAGAATTTACTGTTCCCACGCCACCTACATATTTATTTAGTGTTGGTGGGTTGTTTAAAATAATAAAGCATTTATCTCTATTTTCCTTGTTTTCTAAATCTATAAACAAACTCTGGTCACTACTTGAAATATTACCATTGTAAATATTACCATTTTCAAGATAAATATTTTCAATTATCGCATCTGGTTGGTTTAATCGTTTTAATAACTTGGTTGCGTTTGATTGATTTTTTGTAAAGGTAGCAATAACTTTAACATCTTTATCAAAGGCTTTGTTTTTATAAATACTTAACACGCCATAGTTTAATGTATTTTTTAAACTCGTGTGAACCTCACCTTTGTATGAATCATTGTTGTAGTAATAAATTATATAATTTCCAATAAATTGTTCATATGATATAAGTTCTTGAGTATCAAAATTAGAAAACAAAAAGTCGTCTATACTAATACCGAATGCATCTTTAAGGGCAATTAAAAATTGCATTGACGGTTCACTTGATTTTGACAAATAATTGTTAATACTGGATTGCGAAAAACCAGTTCTATCTGCAATATATTTTTGCGAATATTGCTTAGATAATTTTTTTAAATTTTCTTGAAACATTGACTCCATAATTTTCTCCTTAGCATTAACATAATGATAGTCGAAATAATAGACAATGTCAACGATGTTTTATTAAAAAGATAATAAAATTTATTATGATATTAATAGTGTTTTATCATAATAGTAATAATTAATTTTGTTTTTCGAAATATTTTAAAAAAATTTATTGATAAATATAACAAAAAACCACCAAACTTGCCGGTGGTTTTCTATTAATAATATTCAATTATCTTTATTTGTTCTTTTGTTTTTTCATTTTCAAATATGTATGTTACTTGGTCGCCGTCTTCTATTTGCTTAACAAACGTCAAATTGTTGCCATCACTATCTGTTGGCCAATCTTCTGTGCCTTGCACCCAACTTGGCTTTCTTGTTCTACATGGAAAAACTTTATTTATTTCTTCCTTTACAATTTTACTCTTTTTTGTTTTAGATAAGTCATCTGGTAGTTTATTCAAAATATTTTCTTCTACCCAATCTTGTGCGCTATCTGGTAGCCAATCAGGAATGATTGAATAATAATCTTGGCATAATTTCAAATAATCGTTTGTTGGATTAAAAGTTATTTTGTTTTTATTCAAATATCTACAAAAAATAGTGTGAATTTTATCTTTATCAAAAATTGAGTAATTCTCTCTATTTATAAGATTAACTTCATCAAATTCATTTTCAATTTTTTCAATCAATGCATTTTCTTGTTTTAAAAAATCAATAAAAACATCAAAACTAATTTTACCTTCAACAAAATCTTTAATAACTTGTAATTTTTTATCCATTTCTTATTCCTTTTAATAATATTCAACCAAACTTATTTGTTCTTTTGTTTTCTCGTTTTCAAATATGTATGTTACTTGGTCGCCGTCTTCTTCTACCCAATCTTGCGCGCTATCCGGTAGCCAGTCAGGAATGATTTCGGCATATTTTTGCGCATTTTTGATGTACAAATCAGTATCTCTAAATTCTATTTTGTTTACCAAAAGTTCTCTAGTAAAAACCAAATATAAAATAAGTTGACTTGTAGGGTTATATAAATTAGCATTATCTACAAAGTACAAAAAAGAATCGTCATATTTCCTTAAAGAATTATTTTTAAAATCTTTTGTAAAACTTCTAAATTCTTCATCATTTTTACACAACTCAATTATTTTTTCTACATCTATTTTACCTTCAATAAAGTCTTTTATTATTTGAAATCCTTTCTCCATATTTTGCTCCTACTTATAAAATTTTATTAATTTTTACAATATCTCATCAACAATTTTAATTATTTTATCTAGTTCGCCTACATTCTTGAATCGGTGGTCCGCACCCTTAATGTAGTACAAACTATAATCAAGATAATTTTGTTTATAAAATTCTTCGTTACTATAAATATCTACAACATCGTCCATGTCTCCTTGAACGATGTCGATATATTGAGAAAACTTTTGGTGTTTTAGAGAGTTTGCACTTAGGTCAGTCAAAAATTTATAGTTAACAAAAAGTGGTCTATCAAAGCCTAAATCTATATGATTTTTCTCTAAACCTTGCACAGAAAAGCCATTTTTTTGTAGTAAATTTTTTAGCACTTCGTCCATAAAGATTGCTGGTGATTTCAAAATTATGTGGTCAATGTCACCTATTTTGTTTAGGTTATTTAGTAGAATATAACCACCAAAACTTGTTGCGAAAAACGATAGCGAACAGTCAGTATAAGTAGTTTTAACATAGTTAACAACATTCAAAAGGTAGTCAAAACAATCTTGTAAAACCAAGTCGCCACTACTCTTGTCTTTACCATGGCATGGCAAGTCAAACGCAACCACCAATGTTTTACTTGGTGTCAAATGTTGAGCCAAAGCATATATTGTGGAACTATCACTATCTCCTGCAAAGCCATGAATGGTAACTAGCACCTTGTTAGGCTTCTCTGCTGGAACGAAAAATTTGTAATGAATGTTACCAATAAACTTGTCTTCTATCTTCATATTCTTGTCCTTTATTGTAGTTTAGCACACATTTGTTTTGAAGAAAACAATTTATAACAAAATACTCAAATAATGCGCATATTTTATGCAAAAAAATGAAATTATGCTATAATAATTATATGAAAAGAAATTATAATTTTTTATTTTTAATTATTTGGGGACTACTGTTTGCTGGAATTCCACTTACTATGCTCTTTATTGGTCAAATGAATGGCTCAACTTGGTTTTTATACATATTTGTACTAATCGGCTTGGTTGCTATTGGTTTTGGAATTAAAAATATGATAAAAATGTTTCAAGATAATAAGTTACTAAAAAAAGGCAAAGACGCCATAGGTTCGTTTATCACACAAAAGCCATATGGTTCGATTAATAATATGCCAATGTTCAAAATCGAATTTAGTTTCACTAATGATAAAAATGAAATATGTCAAGTAGTGTCTAATCAAATCTACACCTTTGACGAAGTGGAAATATACCGAAACAACAAAGAATTTGCAATAAAATATTTGGGCGATAAAGCCGTGATTGTGTCTAGTTGTATTCCAAACAAGTTAGATAATAACAAATTAGACGAAAACAAAGAGTCAGTTTGTCAATATTGTGGCGAGCAATTTGATGGCGACAAATGTCCATCGTGTGGTGCTAAAAAGTAAGATGTTAAAAAGTGCTTCCTGACGGAAGCATTTTTTATAAAGACTTTTTATAAAATAACACAAGTTCTCCTTCTTCTACAAAACTTGCAACAAACTCTCTATAGCCAAAGTGAAGATAAATTCCTAAGTTTCTACTCTCCTTTGCTTCGCTACCGATAGTCAAATATTTTATTCCTTTTTCTTTTGCGTACTTTTCTGCCATATGAACAAGTTTAGAAATATGTCCTTGACCTTCGTATTGCTTTTCTATTCTAAACGCATTCATATTGCCTGTTGTTTTGCCATCACAAAGCATTAGTCTATCTTTAACAGCAGAACATTCTGGCGAAAATAACACCGTAATTTGTCCTATTGGGTCGTCGTCACTCAAAACCACAAATGTTCTAGCCATACCAGTTTTATTGTAGTGCAGATATTGTTCCTTCCACCTAACATAGCACTCTTCGCCATTATTTTCTTTGATGTCTTTATTCCAAATTTTTTCTAAGTCTTGCTCAGTTGCTTCTCTATAAATAAACATAATAAACTCCTAGAATTATTATATATTAAAAATGCATTACTTACAAAGTTAAAATTGCCAAAAACATCAACTTTTTATTATTCATATAATGTTTATAGACAAAGGAGAAAGTTTTATGACAACAAATGTTTCCACATTTCTAGAATTAAAAAACGCAATAGAAGACGCCACTACAACGGATATATCTATAACAAACGATATAACACTAACAGGTGGAATTAAAGTTAATGTAGCCAAAAGTATTACCACTATAGATGCAAACAACCATACTATAACCGATGTTAATACTTCCACTTTTACAGACACAATCTATGTTCCATCAACCACAAATACAGTAAGCGTAACAATGAAAAACGCAGTATGGAGTGGAAGAAATTATTATGGAGTTATCGGTGTTTACGATGGCAACACGAATGTTACAATCAATTTAGAAAACATAACATACATAGGTCCACAATTTTCGTATAACAAGGCTGGCACAACAAAAATAACCAACTGTAATATAACACTATCGCAAAATGGGTCGAGTCCTGCACCACAAGAACTAAGCGAAGCAAATAGGCTTATAATCAGTGGAAATGTCATAGTTAATTCTAACACAACAGGCAATGCAGTTGTGTGGTTTACGAGTGCAAATTCGGCTCTAACGGTAGAAGAAAATGCCGTTTTCATTGTTAATGCACTCTCAACTTATATGTTCTACACCGACACTCAACCAGTGCTAACTTTCAAGAAAAATTCTTATACAAAAATGGCAACTAAAAATGGCTTGTTCTATTCATCAAGCAGTTCAGCACACATTGCGCTTAGTTTTTTACTAGACGAAAATGCCACATTCATTTCATCGCAATCAGCAAGCAATTCTGTGCCACTATTCAAATGTATTTCTAATTTTACAATCAACAAAAACGCAGATTTTGAACTATATTCAACGGTTTCAAATAGCACAGGGCTAATATATTTTGGTCAGCAGGCAGTGGCAAGCATAAATTCACCAAAACGAGTAGTGCTATACAACAATGGTGGTCCAGTTTTTAAGTTTCAAACTGGTAGCACGAGCAGTCCAAACAACTTAACATTTAGCGCTGAGATGATTAACTTATGGACAAAAGCCACCACTCCACTAGAAAGTGCTGGCACAATTAGTGACACACCTACAACATCTTGGCACAAAAGTTTGTATAGCGAGAATGTTACAATAAACGCAAAAACTTCACCGTCTGCTGTTATTAGCGTCGAAAGTAACCTTGCCGAAGGTGACACTGGCTACCCTATCACAACCACAAACTTCAATATTCTAAGTGCAAATGTTATGAGTATAGGCGCACTTGAACTGGAAGCAAACGAAATTACAGACACATCGTCTTCAATTTCTGGCACGACAGAGGCACTCTCTAATTTGGCAATAACTTGTAACACAAGTACACTTACTGGAACAGCAAACAGTCAAGGCGAATTTGATGTTTTAGTTACAGAACTAGTCACAGTAGACACAGTAGTGACGATAAAATCAAACAAAAATTTTTTAACAAAAACTATCACAGAAACTAGTGTAGGTAGTGTTGCTATAACTTCGCTTAGCCCACTAAAATTTCATGCTTTTGGTTCGCCAGCCAACAAAGATATAATTTACAGACTAGACCCAAATTGGACTATTGAAGTTACGGACACTAGAAAGACTGGAACAAGTTGGTCGCTATATGCCTATGTATCGAACCCACTAACATCCAATGGCAACCAGATTGATAACGCACT
>CATZIR010000022.1 GCA_958420145.1 uncultured Eubacteriales bacterium
ACTGCGTCTTTTCTGCCAACAACTTCGATTAGTTTATGGTTCAAAAGTGTTTGAATAGCGTAATCGCTATTAACACGTCTAATCTCTTCTATTTCTAGTCTTGTTATTGGTTGCTTGTAACATATGATTGCGATAACTTCCAAGGTGCTACGGCTCAAATTTCGCTCTCTAATTGGGTTTAGAACCACCGATATATCGTCGGCATACTCTGGGTTCGAGCAAAGTTGAATTTTGTCTTTGTAGCAAATGAGATGAATACCACTATCGCCACAGTATTTTTCCTTTAACTTTTCAACTGCCTTGTCTATTTCCTTTGATGTAACCGACAGTTTTTCCATTATGTAGCCTTTATCTAGTCCGTCACCAGAAATAAACAAAAGTCCTTCCAAAATTTGTTCTAAGTTTTTCATTGTATATTTTCTCCCTTAACGATAGTAATTTCGCCAAATTGTTCGTCTTGCGACACTTCAATTTCCTGTCTTTTTAGCATTTCAAGTAGTGCCATAAATGTCGTGATAATTTCGCCACGAGTAAAGTCACTTGTAACAATCTCCGAAAATTTTAGCGCACCTTTTTCAGTTACCAAAGTTCTAATTTCAAACTCTTTTTCTTCTACCGTCCATCTATCTCTTTCAATCGTTTTTGTTTCTTCTACTGCAACTTCTATGCTGGCTCTAGATAACATTTTTGTGAATGCACTTATCAAGTTTTCAACATTCATTTGTTTCAAAATAATTCTAAAATCATTAACCTTTTCGTCTGGCACTCTATAAAGCCTGTCTACATTTTCTTGAAGTTTTAGTTTTTCGTTCGCTTCTTTGAATAGTTTGTATTCTTTTAGTCGCATCAAGAGTAGTTGCTCGTCGTCTTGCTCATCAACTTTTACTTCTTGCTCTTGTGGAAGAAGATGTTTTGACTTTATTTCAAGTAGTGTTGCAGCAATGTCAATAAACTCAGCAGCAGTTTCCATATCAATGCTGTCCAAATCTTTCATATACTCTAGGTATTGGTCAGTGATGTCGGCTAGTTTAATGTCTTCTATCTCTGCCTTGCTATCTTTGATTAGGTATAGTAGCAAATCTAGTGGACCTTCAAAATTTTCAAGTTTTATTTTATAAGCACTGCTATTTTCAAACTTTTGCAAATCGTTAGCGCTAACAACAATAGGCACAACCTTTGGCTTTTCGTTTTCGTCACTATTTTCTTCTTGTGTGTCACTGCTTTTGTTTAATTCTTGTGAGTTTTCTGCTTTGTCTAATTCTTGACCTACATTGTTTTCTTCACTATTAATTGCTTGGTTATCTTGGTTTTCGCTAGTTTTTGGAACATCAAAAACCACTACATTGCTAGTAGTAAAGTTTTCATTTTCTAAATTCTTCATCTCATCTAAATTCATACTATACTCCAAAAATTACTTTAGTCCAAAATGCGTTAATCGGCATCAAAATGTTTACTGTGAGAAAGGACATTCCCATCTCGAAAACAGTAGAAATAAGCAATATTATCAAAATTATTTGACTGTATCTTTTTAGGAAATTTACAAACCTATTTGTGCCTTTTGTTACTGATTGCAACACATTAAAACCATCAAGTGGGCTAATTGGTAGTAGATTAAATATGCACAAACTTAGGTTAATTGTGGCACTAAGTGAGAACATCACAACAAAGAATAGTAGAACATAATACCAAAAATTTACTTCTGGTAGTAGTCCAATAAAATAACCGCAAAGCACCGATAATCCTGCCGAGAAAAAGCAGATTATAAAGTTTGTCATAACGCCTGCTATTCCAGTTAAGAAAATGCCTTTGCGATAGTCTTTAAATTTTACAGGGTTTATTGGAACAGGAGTCGCCCAACCAAAGCCAACAAGCAAAAATGCTAATGCTCCAAGTGGGTTTATGTGAGCAACTGGATTGAGTGTCATTCTTCCAGCAAGATAGGCTGTATCGTCCCCACAACTATATGCCATTTTTGCGTGAGCATACTCGTGAGAACACATTGCTATTAGTATTGCGACAATAAATGCTAGTGAGTATATCAAGAGCATTGTCTTGTCGTCTTTGAACATCATTATAATTTCTATCAAAATAACTTCTCCAAATTTTCTTTTATATTATATATAATATTCGTCCATTTTGCAAGTGATTTCATAAAAAAATGAGAAGCACAAACTTCCCATTTTTTACATATTTTTTACTTTGTTTTAGTCTCTAAATTCTAAAGTTGTCTATAACATCGTGAAGTGCATCTTTGTAACTGTATGCCTTATACTCCTTGGCACTAACTAAGTCGCATTCTTTGGTTACTACTCCATTTTCAATCAAGTAAACTGTTCCTACCTTTTCACCTTCGGCAATATGTTTAGCCTTTTTGGTTTCAAAGTCAATTTTAATCGTAGCATCAACATTTTTGTCGCCACGCTTAGTCAAGATGTATAGGTCTTTGTCACTACGAACTTCTATTTCGTCTTTTATTCCCTTGACTTTGTATTTATCCCCAACAAGGTTTTCACTAGAAATTAACTTACGATTTTCGTAGTTATTAAAGCCATAATTTAGAAGAGTTGTAGAGTGTTCAAATCTTTCTGCACTAGATTTAGCACCTATAACAACTGACACAAGTCGCATTCCGTTTTTAGACGCACTTGCACTTAGACAATAGCCTGCTTCGTCAGTAAAACCGGTCTTTCCACTGTCACAACCTGGATAGTATCTAATTAGTCTATTTGTGTTGACAAGTTCTGTTTCTCTGCCACTTGGGTGCACGATTTTGTCCATCCATATTGTTGAGTATTTATGATAAATGTCGTGCTTATATACTTCTGCCAAAATGTGAGCAATGTCTTTTGCACAAGAATATTGCATTGTGGCAGGAAGCCCCGTGCAATTTGCATACAAAGTGTTAGTCATTCCTAGTTCCTGCGCCTTAGTATTCATTAAATCAACGAAATTTTGCTCGCTTCCACTCATATTTTCAGCAATAACAACGCATGAGTCGTTTGCAGATGCCACGATAATACTTTTTAGTAGTTCATCGATAGAATATTCACTTCCTGCGTCTAAAAATGCTTGTGAACCTTCCATACTGGCAGCGTATTCACTGGTTAGCAACTTGGTATCAAGCGACCATTCGCCCTTTTCTATTTTCTCCATAGTTAGTAGAGTTGTCATTAATTTTACCATACTAGCCACTTCAAGTCTTTCATTTTCATTATTTCCTATGAGCATTTTCTCAGTGTTTATGTCCATAAGATAATAAGACTTTACTGGCAAAGATAAAACATCATTATTGCCTGCAAATACCACATTTTCCTGAGGTTTTCCAAGCAAACACTTGGTCTCAAATAACATTGTAACCATAACAAAAATTAAGATAATTCTATATGCTATGTTTATTTTTGGTTTTTTCATACACTTTTCTCCCTTTCCTTATTTTTATTGTTTGCAAAAGGCATAATTTTATGTAATTTTTTACCAAAATATTGTTTGCATAGTACTATGCATAGTACTTTTTATATATTGCATAGTATTATGCAAACGTTAAAAAACAAAAAAAAGGTTCTTTACCAACCTTTTGGTCTAACCTTATTTTTAAAATATAATTTTATAATTGCTTTATATATTCCATTATCAAAATAGATAGTTTTTTTGATGCAACCAAGGCACTTGCAAGCACTTCTTCGTGCGATAATTCGGCACTTTCGTCATCTTCGACTGCTTTATTAGATATACAACTAAAACCTAATATATTTATACCACATTGTCTACCTGCAATCACTTCTAAAACAGTACTCATAGCAACTGCATCAGTCCCAATAGTGCGTAAAAATTTTACTTCTGCTGGAGTTTCGTAATTTGGTCCAAGCATTTGTGTATAAACACCTTCTTTTAGGTCGATATGATGTTTTTTGGCAATTTCTTTAACCTTTTCTCTGCCTATTTTATCGTATGCACCCTTCAAATCAATAAATTCAACGCCATAATCAATGATTGCACCACCAATTAATGGGTTCATTGCCGTTAAGTTGATATGGTCTTTAATAAGCATTATGTCACCAACATCGTAAGTTTTATTCACTGCGCCTGCCGAATTTGTAACAATAAGATGTCTAACACCTAAAAGTTTGAAAATGTAAATTGGCAAAACACATTCTTTTGCAGTCCAACCTTCGTATGGGTGAAATCTACCTTGCATCGCAATGACAGTTTTATCACCAATTTTTCCTACGATAAACTGGTCTTTATGACCTTTTACATGTGGCAAAGGCATTCCTTTTAATGTTTTGTAAGGAATTTCTACTTTGTCTGTCATATCGTCTGCAATTTGTGCAAGTCCCGAGCCTAAAATTACTGCAACTTCAGGCAAATCGGTGATTCTACCTTTAATTTGCTCTGCCAAACTTTCAGCCAATGCTTTATCTACTTTCATATTTTCTCCTTAGTTTAGTTTATCATAAATAACCGAGTTATCACTTATACCAAACAATTTTTCAATGTATCTACCTAGATTATCAAAACCTTTGAGTGTTCCAAAATTAACAACTTTTTTGTTAGACTTAGAATATACCAAACAAGATGTATATTCTCTTGAATGGTCACTAGAAGGAGTTGTTGGGTCACAGCCATGGTCACCAGTAATAACCAAATAATCGTCTTCGTAAAGATTTGGCAAAACTTCGCCCAAATAACCGTCTATTTCTTCTAGTGCCTTAGCGTAGCCTTCTACATCATTTCTATGACCATAAACCATATCGGTATCAACCAAGTTTACAAAGCATAGTCCATCAAATGGCTCTCTTGTAAGTTTCTTAAACACTTCAAGCGACTCTTTGTTTGTATGGTTTGGATAAGACTTGGTAATGCTTTCGTGATTGAAAATATCTTCTATTTTGCCTACTGCTATCACATCTTTTTTTGCACCAATTAATTTACTCATAGTGTTAGGTTTTTCTGGTGGAAGAGCAAAATCTCTTCTGCCAGTATTAAGACGAACAAACTTACCGTTTTCGGTATAGAAAGGTCTTGCGATAATTCTGCCAACTGCATTCTCGCCATGCATAATTTTTCTAGCCTGAGCACACATCTCGTATAGTTTTTCAACTGGGTAAATATCTGTGTGAGTTGCAACTTGCAAAACGCTATCAGCCGATGTGTAAACGATTGGCTTTTTGGTTTTTAGGTGTTCTTCACCTAGCACTTTAATAATCTCTGTTCCACTTGCTGGAATGTTACCCAGTATACCAATTCCCCATGCTTTTTCTAATTGTTTCACAATTTCTTTTGGGAAGCCGTTTGGATATGTTGGCATACCATATTTAGAGATTATGCCCATCATTTCAAAGTGGCCAGTGGTTGTGTCTTTTCCAACTGATTTTTCTTCCATTTTGCCATATGAGCCTATAACGCCGTCTTGTCCGTGCAAATTAATACCATCGATAGAAAGCAAACCTAATTTTGTTAGGTTTGGCAAGTTCATTGGGCGAATTTTTTGTATGTTAAGTAGTGTGTTACTACCTGTATCTCCATATTTGTCAGCATCTGGTGCTTCGCCCACACCAAAGCCGTCAATAACTACTAAAAATACTCTTTTCATATTTTTATTATATACCATTTTTTTGTTTTAACTAAATAATTATAATAAAAATTGGTGAAATTAATTTTAGTAATAAAATTTTTAAGATAGTTAAAACAATATAGACAATTAAAATTACTACTAACGACTGCAAACACGAAGAATAGTAGTTTTTTGGATTACAACTAAATCGACTTTTGTCATAGCAAATATGTAGTGCAAGCATCAGTAGAAAAAGCATTGCTTGACCAAAAATCAAGAAAAATATAACAGAAAATAGTAGCCCACCCAAACCAAATAAAATTACAAATAGGCAAAAATTGAATGCTAGACAAAAACTTTTATAAACTAGCAAACAAAAGCAAAGTGGAAATAATATCTTTATATTGCAAAGAAAGAAAATCAGCAAAAGCGAAAATGCAAAGGCAATAACATCACAAAAGAAAAATCGAAGAATTGAACAATTTCCCTGCATAAAAACTATCAAGTTTTTATCACAACAGTTTTCAACTTGCAAACACTCTTTACCACCCACACATGTCGCTGTTCCTACAATTAAACCAAACAAACAGCACAGTAAAACAAGCACCAAAACTCTTTTATGCGTAAAAAGTATGTCGCCTAGCATACTTTTAAAACCATTAACTCTTCTATAGTTTCCAGATTTTTTCATACTATATATTTATTTATAAAAAAAAGAGATAATGCGTTACTATCTCTTTTTTATTTTAATTCGATGAAGAAATTTCTTTTGGACATCTAGAAAGCAGAATATCTACACACATTCCTATAAACTCCCTATTGGTTGGTCTTTTATCATGTTCTAGGCATGCACAGGTCGAAAAAAAATTATCCCATTCGTTTCCACTGCAGTTTTTAAACGCCAATGTTATCGCATTGCGAATATTTCGCTCTATGTTACAAGGTGTTGTTTTATATTTCACAGCAATAAATGGATATTGATCGCTCACAAGTGACGAAATCACTCCACCATCAATTACCACTTGTTTGATTATTTCTTTTAGATAACAATATCCTGTATGCTTAGGTGAAAATCCTAGTGAAAATAGCATTTTTGCAACGATTGAAGATAATTCATAATGTTGATTTTCTTCTTTTATTGTAGAAAAAGCATTCAGTTTTAGAATATCCATACAATTAAGCAAATAGTGTTCCACTGCATTAATGTTGCAGAAATCTATTTGATTAAGTTCTAGATTATCCATTTTCTTTTTATGCTCATCATTTCCTATAAACACTAACTTTATGTGCCTATATTCCCCATTGTCCATCAATGATTTTAACTGCAAACTATTCATATCTATAGTCGTCAAGTCAAAAAAAATGATTTGTGGCTTTATTTGCATTGTCTTTATTGTAAGGTCAACAAAGTTAATACAAGTTACCAAATTCATACACATTTTAAGGCAACATCTATGCAATCGATACCCCAAATCAAAATTCCTATTAGAATACAAAATAGTCGCCAATTCTATCTTAGTCATTTGTAAAATCCCCCAAATATAAGACCAGTATACCACTTTTTTTGAAAAAAGCAAATGTTTTTACAATTTTTTTGTAAAAATATATATTAATTTACAAAAATAGTGATTATTCATTTATCATCCAGTCTAAATAAATGCCAAAACCTTTGGTTGGATCACTAACAAATACATGCGTAACAGCCCCTACTACTCTATCATTTTGAATAATTGGGCTTCCACTCATACCTTGAATAATTCCACCAGTCTTTTTTAGAAGTTCTTTATCTAACACTCTAATAACCATACTCTTATCGCTAGACGAAGATTGATAGTTTGTTTTTATTATTTCTATATCGTAATCTTTTATTTCGTCATCTAGGTTGACTCTAATTTTTGCCTTACCAGGTTTTGCAGTCCACCTGCCACCTACTTTGATAGTTTCCTTTTTTCTTAGTTTCTCTATCTTAGACGAGTTATAAGTTCCAAAAATGCCATATCTATTATTTTTATCAACGCTACCTATTGAATTATTTCCGCTTTGCACAAAAAGTGCCTTAATTTCTCCAGGTTTCCCCTTAGCTGCTTTGTTTAGTCCAATGACTGTGCATTTATACATATCGCCGCCATTAACATCAAATGGCTCTTTGCTTTCGCTATCACATATGGCATGGCCTAATGCACCAAAACGATTGTTATCTTGCCTAACATAAGTTAATGTACCTACTCCAGACATATCGTCCTTAACCCACAAACCAAGTTTATATTTTTGCGTTTGAATGTCTTTGGCTGGCGTTATTTTCGCTTCTTGTTCTTTGCCGTTTCGTCTTATTTTAACTGTTAATGTCTTACCTTGATTTTCTTCTTTGTTTGCGATTCTAGATAAGTCACCAACTCGATTAATCTTTTCACCTTCGATTTCTAGTAAAACGTCGCCTGATTTTATATCTGCATTGCTTAGAGTATTGACACTTCCGTTTTCGGTTGTAACGGAACTACTGCCAACAACTATCACACCATTAGATGTTAAAGAAAACCCAACTGTGTCTCCACCTGTCCAAACACTAATCTCTTTCACATCGACATCTATTTGTTTTAATGTTATTATATTTAATAATTTTATATTAAGTTTAATATTACTTGAACCTTTGTCACTAGTTTCCAAATTTCCTGAAAGTTTTGATTTTATCATAAAACCAAAATTTTGATTATTTGTAAGAGAGTCTAAATCTTGATTAGATATCGTAATTTTATCTGGCAATTCCTTAATCTTAGCAAAAGGAATATTCGACACAAGGTAGCCCCCAACTGCACCAAAAAAAATCACTAAAATGAGCAATATCGACTTTCCTAACTTACGCATAAAAAACTACCTTCCTTTGAAAGTAGTTTTTGAAATAATAAATATAATATACTATCTTATTTTAACAAAAAATGTTAATTTGGGTTAGATTATTATTTAAGGTTCTTTTTGTACTCTAGTTGTTTTTCTAATAGTTCTCTAGCACTATTGAGAGTGTTTTGAGTAAGGTTGTCGCCAGACATAAATCTAGCAAGTTCTTCTATTCTCTCGTCGTCACTTAGTTTAATCGTCTCACTTATAGTTTTGCCATTTTTTTCTATTTTTTTAATCATAAAGTGACAATCTGCCATAGACGCAATTTGGACTGAGTGAGTTATTGCAATAACTTGGTGATATTTGCCAATTTCTGCCATTTTTTCGCCCACTGCTTGTGCCATTTTTCCACTAATTCCAGCGTCTATTTCATCAAAAATCATAGTTGGCATATTGTCGGTTTCGGCAACTATCGCTTTTATTCCTAACATAAGTCTTGAAAGTTCCCCACCACTTGCAACCTTATTAAGTGGCTTTAATTCTCCACCAAGGTTGGCTGAAAATAGTAATTCAACTTTTCCTAGCCCATTTGGAGTCAAATCTTCTGCGCCTATTCCGTCACTACTGATAGCAAATTTGATTTGTGCATTAGGCATACCAAGTTGTGCCAAATTAAGCAATAATCTTTGACTAAATACTTTGGCAAATTTCATTCTTATCGTGTTCATTTTTACTGCAAGAGTAAGCAACTCTTTTATTAACTCGTCCTTAGTATTTTCTAGTTCGCTTCTAAGTTTGTCGCTATTTTCTAGTTCATAAAGCCTTTTTTGCGATTTATCTAAAAACTCCAAAACGGACTCGCATGTGCCGCCATACTTGCGTTTCAACTCTTTAATCTTATCTAGTCTTTCGTCGATTCTATCAAACTCACTTTGACTATAATCGCTAACATCATATTCAACGATAGAGTCTGTAATATCTTCTAATTCAAGTTTAGAACTAGAAAGTCTGTCATATAGTTCTAATAAAGTTTTGTCAAACTGAGCAACGCCATTTAGTGCCGATGTGGCCTGCGAAATGTAGTTTATAGACGCATTAAGAGCATTTTGAGATACACTAACACCAGACGCAATTTTTTCAATATTGCTTAGTCTCTGTTTTTGACTGATTAATTCCTGTT